>JAQYUY010000115.1 GCA_028728195.1 Endozoicomonas sp. (ex Botrylloides leachii) | reverse complement strand
ATGATAGGATAGCTGTGCCTAAAATTTGGGTGCAGCTAAAAATAGCCTGTGAAAAACAGGTATCAGCACTTATTTAATGCTCATTTTTCCTGAAAATTAGCGGATGTTGTCAAAATAGGCTATTTTTTTTGAAAATCAGTTTCATGCAACAGTCCCATAATCGTTCTATCGGATTCAAGTTTGGACTGTAAGGTGGGGAGGTGATGTAGCTTTATTCCCAGCCTTTCTGCATCTTCAACTACCTAATTTATTAGACGATAACCCGCATCATCAAATACTATGCGAATAAAATACTTTGTCGTATATTAAGCCTAATCTCTATGAAAAACGCTATAATACTCCACTATTAACTCCTTAAATTCTTCAAAAATAACCGCTGACAAATTGCTTGGTTCAATTGCACCCACAATATTCACCTAGCTACGACTGCCGGTTGTGTTGATGACTTTGTCAATCTCTTTGCTAATTAAGCTGGAGGTGATTTTTGGTAGGCTGTTTAGGGTAGACAGAATCCATAAAAAGCACCACTTAGTCCTCAGGCAATGAGGATTTCAGCTCTTCATACTCCTCAATAAAGTCAGCTTGCTTTGCAGTATTAGCTTTGTGCTGAACATCTTTGTTTTTTTAGGTGAAGTCTTTTTAGTGCAACCACTTACTCAGGCCAGACACCGTATATCTGATAGTTCAACGATCAAAAATATAAGACACAGTTTGGTGTACATGGGTATTAAGTATGCTCTGAAATATGCTCAATCAGCGCTTTGCTTTGTTCATCAGTCAGATGACTTTCACTGCCACCGCGCTCAGGCTTGAGCTTTTCCTTGGTCAGGTAGTCATTAATATGCAGGGCAATAGAGTGCTCAGTTTTTCTAAGCGATTGAGAGATGGTCTTTACTGACCTGTCTTCAGAACGTAGCAGAACCGCTTTGATGCGGTCAAACTCTCGAGCATCCCGTGATATTTTATAGCGGGATTCCAAGACAGATTTCTGTTGCTGTGTGAGTATAAATTCCAGCATAACTATAGGATGGCAAAAAATATTTAAAAATCAAGTATCGTCAATGGTCACGGATATATACAACGAAAATCAATTGCAGTGACTGATCTGTTGAATGACAACTTGCTGCCAGTATTTCGTATACTGAACGACTGTAGCACAGAGTGCTGCGTTCTAGCAGATCAACATGATTACCAGCTATAATTTCGGTAAACGACATTGCGCATACCAAGACGCGAGCAAGGTATCTCCAAACAAATGATATTTGTCAGCGCTTTCACAAGACGATTCTTCAGGAGTTTTATCAGCCAACCTTGAGGCGGAAGCTATATACAGTAATAGAAGAATGACAGAATGATCTAGATGAATGGCTCATTCACTACAATACTGAGCGAATCCATCAAGGGGAAACACTATTTGATGGTAAAAGCATCTGGAAGGAAAAATTCGTAGCTTGAATTTGATCTGATAGACACCCTCTAAAAAACCGGTAACTGTCTGGATAGGTCTGAATTACTACAAATTACTACTGTACATTCTGCCTGCGGCCATATAGAATTCTGTCCGAATTGCGCGATCCTAGGTCTAACTATAGGAAATGGTTGTGTGTATCGACCATTTAGACTTGTTGATAAAAATTTTTTATTGGCAAAGGTAGTTAGCTTATAGTAGAATCAGCACACGAAACGCGCTCGTAGCTCAGCTGGATAGAGTACCTGGCTACGAACCAGGCGGTCGGAGGTTCGAATCCTCCCGAGCGCGCCAAATAAAAAAAGCTCGTAATTTTTACGGGCTTTTTTTATGGTTGTTTAATTCGTTAGGCCAATCTATATCCAGCGTTCGGGTTGGAAAAGCTATAGCGGCACCATGCTCCATAATAATATGGCCTGCCTGTAACAAGATACCTTCTTGAATTCTTAAAAAGTCTTCGTATTCCATACAAGCAGCAAAACAGTAAATCTTGATATCTAAGGAAGATACGCCGTAGTTGATTAATCTGACCTCGATAGGACGGTGCTTATCAAGCTCTTTATGGGAGTTAAGGTAGAGCGTAATGGCTTTAGTGATCGCCTTAATTTTATCTAGATCCTGGTAGCGCAATCCAATGATCCGTCGGATAGGGCGATTGGAGATTCGGGAAGGATTAATAACTGCCGAAGTAGCGAATAAGGCATTAGGTACATAAATGGGCTGACGATCATAGTTGCGAACACGAGTTTTTCGCCAACCAATTTCTTCAACCCAACCCTCAACATCTGAGCCCATAACTTTTATTTTCTCACCTACATGAAAAGGTTTATCAATATATAGAACCAAGCCACCAAATAGGTTGGCTAACATGTCTTTTGCTGCTAGCCCTACTGCAAGGCCACCCACGCCGCCAAATGCTAATAAACCTGATATGCTAATCCCTGAGCTTTGCAATAACATTAAGCTAAACGCAATGATAATGAACAGTTGAGATAGCTTGTAGATTATTTCAGCTGTATTGGCATCAAGGATGCTTTTTTGAAAATGCTTCTTTTGTAAATTCTGGTAGCCATTATTCACTAAGTTAAGGGTGAACCATGCTAGTAAAATAATAATCACCAGCCGTTGAATCAGTGGTACGACCTCTAGAATGGGCAGATCAATCATTGACTGCGTCAGGTTTAGTATCCAGCCTACAGCCATGAGCCAGACGGAAAGGCTCAGAGGAAGGCGGGCGGATTGTATGATAGAGCCAATATATGGGCTTTCAGTGATACTGATGCTTTGAGCAAGTCGAGCGAGTGACTTGCGGGCAATAGTGCTAAGAATGCTAGCTGCTATGATGATGATCAGGCATTGAGTTAACCACGGCAGATGGCTATGGCCCAGATTGTTTATGACTTCCCAGTATTTGCTAAACCACATGGTTATTACCCGATGTTAAACTTTAATCAAGGTACTTATTGCGCTTTGTGTTAATGCCCAGCTTGTCGTGCTTATTAAAGTAGGTAGATAATGCATTAGATATAGATGAGAGTAGCAGGGTTTGTCAGTCGCAAAGGTTAACAATAAGCGATAAGTCATATTTTATATTTATTCAAAAAAATAAAGCCCCGTATCCATACAGGGCTCAATGCTCAACAACATCTTTTATTATTTTTATTATTCCTGAGGCGGCCATCCATGGCCAGTACATCCATCCTGGAATCATGCTGAGCTTTTATAACTTACGACCAGCTCAAGGACACAATAAGTAAGGCATATTCCATGCCAAAAAATTAACTTCTTGATTCATATGCGCTATTGACTGCTTGCTTAGGTGGCACCTGCTTTGATGGTGTGTAATTGCTACGGTATATGTAACTAAGCGTAACAACTAATATGAAGCTTTGAATGTGTTAACTGGCTTGCACTGCAAGTCATTTTTTTATTCTTTAATTACCGCCGCCACAAAAGAGCCGATCGACAAAGAGCCGATCGACTGTGGTGCTTTTTTCATAAGCATAGCAGGCTGATGTAAGCCTGATACAGGTCAACAAAGGGCTAGAATAATCTGCTTTACAATAAGAGCTAACCATATGATTAAAAAATAGTTTTTGTTGTATTTTTTTGAACTATAATTTTTTGAATGACAGTAGTTGTTTAAAATAAAGTGTTGAGTATATACATGAATATCACACGACTTACGCAACCTGAGTTGATCGTCCTTGATCAAGATTTTAATGATTGTGATGATGTTATCTCTTATCTTACCAGCTTGTTATATTCAGCAAACAAATTAAAAGATAGAGAAGCTTTTTTTCAAGCAGTCATGAAGCGTGAGCAGGACGGGCCAACAGCACTTGGTGAGCAGCTTGCTGTTCCCCATGGTAAAAGTGATGCTGTTAATCAGGCTTGTTTTGCTATTGCTCGTCTTAATAAGGCGGTTAATTGGGAAGGCATTGATGGCCCTGAGCCTGTTAATTTGGTTGTTATGCTGGCTATCCCCTTGGCAGAGCAGGGTACGACTCATATTGAGATACTCACCGAGCTGACCAGTAGGTTGGCTGATGATGATGTTCGCAAGCAGTTAATGGAAGCTGAAACAACTACCCAGTTTCTTGCTATTTTGAATGATGCCCAGCTTGAAGATGAATCAGTAACAACCGATGATAAAAAAGTCATTGTTGCTGTTACTGCATGTCCTACAGGTATTGCGCATACTTATATGGCAGCAGAATATTTGGAGAAAGCGGCAAAAAAAGCAGGTATAACGCTATTTGTAGAAAAGCAGGGTGCTAAAGGAATAGAAACACCGATAACACAAAGTCAATTAGATAAAGCTGATGCAGTTATTCTTGCAGCTGACATTGCATTAAAAAATACGGATCGATTTGCACATTTGCCGACGCTAAAAATACCGGTTGCAGCTCCCATTCGTGATGCAGCAAAAGTACTGCAAGGTGCATTAGATCTCCCATCAGTATCAAGTAAAAAACAACCAACAGCTATAACAGAAGATTCTCAAGTAGGTATTAAGCAAGCGTTATTAACCGGCGTATCCCATACGATTCCTTTTATTGCAGCTGGTGGCATCATGCTTGCTGCAGCTATAGCTTTTGCACCTATCTCTAAAAGTGGCCCTGATTTTTCACAGCATGCGATTCTTAAATTGATTGCCGATATTGGTGGTGCTGCTTTTGCTATCATGCTGCCTGTGCTTGCAGGCTATATCTCTTATGGCAAAGCAGGTAAGCCTGGGTTAGTTGCTGGGTTTGTCGGGGGTTATCTTGCAGGAACGACAGGAGCGGGCTTTTTAGGTGCAATCCTTGCTGGTTTGATGGCGGGGTTTATTGTTAACGAAGTTAAGAAGTTACCGGTTCCTAAAGCAATACAGCCTATTATGCCTATTATGGTTATTCCTATTGTGTCTTCTCTGGCAGTGGGCGGTATTATGCTAGAAGTCATTGGTTCACCTATTGCGTCAATTATGACGTTTATGAGCGGGTGGCTTCATTCTATGGGTAATGCTAATGAACTGATATTAGGCTTAATTCTGGGTGCCATGGTATCTTTTGACATGGGTGGGCCGATTAACAAAACAGCCTTTTTCTTTGGTGCAGCAATGATTCAGCAGGGAAACTATGCTGTGATGGGTGCGGTTGCAGCAGCGATCTCGGTTCCGCCGATTAGCATGGGCTTGGCAACAAAACTTAGCAAAAAGCTTTGGGATGAACAAGAAAAAGAAGCAGGTACAGCGGCCCTTGTTATGGGAATGATCGGTATTACCGAAGGTGCTATTCCGTTTGCTGTTGCAGACCCGTTACGGGTTATTCCCTCTATTGTTGTTGGTTCGTCTATCGCTTCGGGTATTGCCATGGTGTCAGGTGTTGGCGACCATGCACCTCATGGCGGTCCTATCGTATTGCCCGTTATTGATGGACGATTTATGTTTGTTGTTTCCATTATCTCAGGGGTTATAATCAGTGCTTTGTTAATCAACTTCCTTAAATCACTGAATAAAAATAAAGCTTCTACCGCATAATGATCAGTGTTTTCTTAATCTTTTTATCAGTTAGTGCAGCACAACCGTGTTAAGAAAAGCCTTGGATAAAAATTTTTAGTTTTTATCTTGGGGCTTAAGCATATTTTTTTCTGGTGCCTTAGTGTCGATTCTGGCATGGTCATAGGGTGGTAAAAAAATGCTTATATACCCAAGTGAATTCAAGATGCTCATTTTTCTTCCAAGCTTACTCCTTAAAATGAAGGGTTATAGCTGAATAAACGCGAGCATCTTGAAAGCGTTTGAGTATAAGCAACCATATTCAATAGTTATTGGTTAATATTTTTTTGTAGCCTGTCTTTGGTATTATCTATGGCGTTTACATACGGTGTTATTGAAGGACTTTACGACGAAGATAAGTTATGGTCTTGGCAAACACGTCATGAATATGTTGATTTTTGCGCTAACAAAGGCTTTGATTTTTTTATTTATGCACCTAAAAATGATGTTTTCTTAAGAGAGCGCTGGCGTGAACCATGGCCAGAAACTGAGTTCAATAGTCTAAAAAAACTCAGCAGCGCTTTCAAAGAAAAAGGTATTCGTTTTGGTGTGGGTTTGACCCCGTTTGATGTTAAAACACTGGATTCACAAACCAAAAAAGATATAAAAGCTAAAGTAAAGCTAATAAATGATATAAATCCAACCATGCTATCTATATTATTCGACGACTTCAGTAATGATGTGACTAACCTAGCGGATACACAGTCAGCGATTGCTGAGTTTATCGCAGCTGAAAGTAATGCCTTTGATTTTCAAATGGTGGGTACATATTACTCTAGCGACCCTTTGCTTAATCGGGCTTATGGACTTAAGCCAGAAAATTATTGGTCTGAGCTAGGCGCAATGTTAGACAAACGTTTTGATATCTTATGGACCGGAGAGCATGTTATATCATTAGGCTACGATAAAACAACGCTAGAATATATGAGTGACCTTTTTCAACGACAACCTTTTATTTGGGATAACTATCCAGTGAATGATCCTAAATGGTTAAAACATCGGCTGAGAATGTACGCCTTCACTGGGCGGCCGTGGCAATTATCTCAGTGGACTAGCGGACATGCTGTAAACCCTATGATTCAACCGAGGTTGTCGAAAATTCCACTATGTACGTTAGCAGATATTTATCAGCAAAAAGATAAATTTATTGCTAATTCGTCGTTTAATAATGCTTTGAGAGCGTGTTGCGGTGAACATCTTGCAAAAGCGATACAAGATAACCTTATTTATCTTACTGAAGAAGGTGCTAATAATTTCTCGCCCTATAGTTGGAAACGACTGAAAACACTATTCCAATCATTTAAATCAACTGAGCAGAAGCCCTACGCTGATGAAATATTACGCTGGCTTGACAGTGTGAAGGAAACAAAAGACGCTTAAGTAATGCATATTTGATAAAAAAATTATTAAATATATACTGTGTCCTTATTATTTTAGCGCTTCCAGTTGTGGGTCAAAATAGCGCTTTAAAATTCGGTTCAAATGCAAACGGAAGATGCTGTCAATGACTTCAGAAAATAACGGTATGACTCCTCATACTCAGAAATTATCAGAAGAAACTGTAAAATTGCTTAAAAAACTAGCATCCCGTCCAGAGGTAGAAATATTGAACTCTGAGGCGCTACGGGTTGTTCGCTCAGTCTGGCCTGATGCCTTTCATGTCTCATCGCCGAAGCCTTTGAAAATAGGTATTCATAAGGATATGGAGGCAACAAACCTTATTCCATCTCACCTGATTCGTATTGCCTTAAAATTTTTTACAACGCTAGAGCGATACCTTGAGATGATTAAGCCAGGTGCTATTCGTGTAGGGTTAGATGGTAAACCTGCTGGGAAGGTAAAGCTCAGAGAAGCAGTAGATGCAGAAGTAAAATTATTTAATCAAGAAAATGAAGATAATAATAGTACACCACCTGAGCGGCATCGAATTGTTGTAAAGCAAATGCGATTGCTTGCGGTTAAGAAAGCAGATCAATAATGGTCTGTTTTATATTGATGTGCTATACCGCGTTACGTATGAACACAGAGTAACTATATCTTTCTTGCAATTTACTTAGCCTGCAAGCTGGTAGCGTTGTTATTAAAATAAAGCTGAAATTACTTTCAGCTCAGAGAAAAAGTTTATGTGGTTGTACTGAAAGCGTCTTTCGATCAACTAAAATAATTTGCTGCTGCATAACTTGAATTAACAAGAGATCTTTCCGTTCTCGCTAATATAGTTATAAGACTTATACTACAATAATACCTTTTTGCAGATGTGCTGTGAAGTTTATGTTTGATAGGTTTGACCTATCAGGTTTTACAGTGATGAACAGGGAACTCTCTCCTTTTCTTATTTCAACTGGTATAAAAATAGGCAATTAGCATGTCCTCAGATATCACGATTTCGACAAGTCGGATATGGTTATGCCAGAGGTGTGATCTTGTAGTGACTGCCGTTGATCTCTCCGGTAGAGATAAGGCATCGTGCCCACGCTGTGGGCACGTTATTTCCAGAAGTAAGCCTGATGCTCTAGGTACATTACTTGCCCTCATTATAACCGGTTTGGTTTTATATATTCCGGCTAATTTCTATCCCGTTCTATCTATGGAGCTATTGGGGTTTCATAATAGCAGCAGCTTATGGAGCAGTGTGGTATCCATATGGGAGCAAGGCTTTTATCCTGTCGCCATATTGGTTTTTTTATTAGCTATGTTTATCCCTTTATTGCGTTTGTTATCTCTATTAGTTTTGTTTTTAGCGGTTCTTTTTGCAAAAAGGGGGCTCTTAGCAAGAGCTATTATGCGAACATATTGCCACTTGGGGGAGTGGGGTATGGTTGATATTTACCTTTTAGGCATCCTTATTTCAGTAGTGAAACTTGCCGATATGGCAACGGTTCACATGGGGGTAGGTCTATTTTGTTTTGCCTGTTTTACGGTAATAGAAATTACATTGAGCTTGAATGTAAATAAAGCGGCGATATGGGAGCATATAGGTCTTGAATAGTGGGAAGCTATTAGGGTTAAAGCTGTGCTTAGGTTGCCAGTGGGTATGCCAGACTAAGGATGCTCATTGTCCCCGTTGCGGTAGTAAGGTGCATCAACGTATTAAGGCAAGCCTTGCTCGGAGTTGGGCGTTGACAATTACGGCAGCTCTGCTTTATATACCTGCTAATCTATTGCCCATGATGACAGTTAATAGTTTTGGTTCCAGTCAGTCAAGTACCATTATGTCTGGCGTCATATCGCTAGCGAATTACGGTATGCTGCCTATTGCTTTGGTGGTTTTTGTTGCCAGTATTTTGGTGCCGTTACTGAAACTATTGGGTTTATTCTGGTTGCTGCTATCGGTTAGTTTTCCTAGACCAAAGCTAAAGTATCAGATGCAGCTCTATCGCTTGATTGTATGGGTCGGTCGTTGGTCCATGCTAGATATTTTTGTTATTGCTATACTAGTCGCGCTCGTCAAATTTAACCGGTTGGGGTCAGTGATGGCTCAGCCCGGTATATATGCATTCTCTGCAGTGGTTGTAATGACAATGCTAGCAACTCTTACATTTGACCCAAGATTACTTTGGGATGCGTCAGATTTATCAACAAAGGCGGTTTGTCCAGAGGGTACCTCAAGGAATATACCCCATGAATCATAACAAAGAAGTTGCAAAGACGGTAGTTGGCAAAAGCCGCCGGATATCACCGGTATGGCTATTACCCATAATTGCGTTATTGATTGTTGGCTGGCTTGGCTGGCGCTCCATAATAGAACAAGGTGTTGAAATACATGTACAGTTTCATAGTGGTCAGGGTATTCAAGCCGGTAAAACAAACGTGATCCATAATGGGTTAATAGTGGGTCACGTTAAGCGTCTTGTTGCAACAGAAGATATGAAAGCGGTTGATGCAACCATAGTTATGGCATCGGAATACAAAAAATACCTAGTACAGGATACGCAGTTCTGGTTAGTAAAGCCACAAATTACCATGGCCGGTGTTTCAGGGTTAGAAACGTTGGTATCGGGTAATTTTATTGCATTTAAGCCATCAACAAAAGGTAAGGCAACAGAGTATTTTAAAGCGCTGGATACAGCGCCTCCAATAGATGATGGAGGTTTAAGTTTAACGTTACGAGCAAAAGAGCTGTCATCGTTGGGCATTGGTAGCCCAGTTTATTTCCGCCGTTACAAAGTCGGTGAAGTAATAGGCTATAGCTTAGCAAAAAATGCTGATTATGTTGACATACGGGTTTACATTGAAAGTGCTTTTAAGTCATTGGTAAAAAAGAATACCTGTTTTTGGAATGCCAGTGGTATTAATATTTCAGGTAACCTCACAAATATTAAGATTAGAACACAGTCTATTGTTTCTATAATTCATGGTGGTATTGCCTTTTATACGCCTGACTCAAAAACTAAGGAAAAGCCAGCTGAAAATAATGATACATTTCGTTTATATGAAAATTATACGCAAGCACAGGCAGGCATTCCCATTACCATTAAATTTCCTCTCGGTGTTACATTGGTAAGTGCAAACGCACCCATTTTCTTTCATGGCTTTGAAGTCGGTCGGGTTGAGTCGGTTAATATTAGCGATGACCTTTCCAGTGTTATTGTCAAAGCTGTTATGCGTCCAGAGACAGCTTCTTCGTTGGTAAAAGGTGTGCAATTCTGGGTAGAGGAGCCACGCATTGGGTTGGGAGGTGTATCAGGGCTAGATACGCTGATTCATGGGCGCTATCTTAACGTTGACTTAAGTCCCCTTGATCAAGGGAATAAAAAACCAACACGTTTGTTTAATGGATATGCAAAGCGACCGCCAGCATCTGCTTTAGTACCAGGATTGCACCTTACACTCAGAGCGCCTTCTTTATCAGGGCTTAGAGAAGGCAGTCCTGTATTGTTCAGGAATATGCCTGTAGGTTCAGTGCAACAATATACATTGGTTAATCAGGGCGTTAATATTCGTATCTTGATTAAGCCTGAGTTTGCGCACTTGATTAATCGAAGTACGCGTTTCTGGAATGCCAGTGGCCTCAAGCTGCAGGCTAATTTATCCGGTGTAAAGGTTAATGTGCCCCCTATAACCACTTTAGTTTCAGGTGGTATTGCTTTTATAACTCCAAAACCTGGGTTGCCAAAAATTAACAATGGTAGCTCTTTTATGCTGTTTAAAAATGAAAGCAGCGCCACCGAAAATGGCACCATGATTACCCTACAGTTTGAAACGGCGGAGGGATTACGAGAGGGCTCTTTGCTTAAATACCGAGGGTTAAATATTGGTCATGTTGCTTGGCTAGGTATCAATAAAAAAACTCAAGCAGTTATTGCTAAGGTATTTATTAAACATCAGTATAAGTGGTTAGCCGCTGTGGGTTCACGGTTTTGGTTAGTTAAACCAAAGTTAGGTCTTGCTAATACGTCCCATCTGGAAACCGTATTGACCGGCCCTTATATTGCTGTTCAGCCAACAGCACAAAAGAAAGTGCAGCCTAAAAAGCAGTTTATAGCGATTAACCATGAGCCATATAATCAGCGCCGTTCTCAAGGGGTAACTATTGAATTAGTGAGCAAAAGTCTCGGCTCCTTGCATCGTGGTAATCCAGTATACTATCGTAATATTCCCGTAGGAACTGTGACCGGTTATGCATTAGGTAACCCGGCGGATCATGTTGTTATTTTCATAAATATTGAAAGTCGGTATGCAGGATTAATTAGTGACCAAACTAAATTTTGGAATGTTAGTGGTGTTCGTGTCAATGTGGGTTTGTTTACGGGTGCCAAGGTAAAAACTAATTCATTGGAAGCATTGCTTGCTGGTGGCATTGCGTTTGCTACACCGGATATTCCTAATAAAAGGGTGACTAATAGCAAGCGTTTTACCCTTTACCCAAAAGTTAATGAACGTTGGCTTCAATGGCATCCAGAGATCCCGTTGAACATGAGACAATCGGCTAATACGGCTGTGCACTGAAATATTTTTCTGCTTCTATAGCAATAGAATGAGTGTGCACTATTTTTTATCAAGTAATCGGTGAAATAACAGATGAATTTTAGTGACCTTTTTACTCAAATTATCACGGTATTAATGGGCTTTTTTGCCATTATGAACCCTATTGCTAATACCTCAGTATTTTTAGGATTAACCGCCCGAGATAGTAGTAGTGTACGACGACGAATAGCTAAAAAATCGTTAATGCTCAGTTTTTGTATTATTACTGCTTTTACCTTAGGGGGGCAGTATATTTTTACCTTATTTGGTATAACTCTCACGGCATTTAGGTTGGTGGGTGGAATTTTGGTGGCACTAGTGGGCTATCATATGTTGCAAGGAGGAGAGCACTCACCCATACAGAACCCATCATCTGAAGATCAGGCTAAAAGCATAGCAGCACAGCTTGAAGTTTCTATCTCACCATTGGCTATGCCCATCTTGGCTGGACCTGGCACTATTGCCACAGCGATGAATTTTACCTCCTCTGGTAAACCTGCTGATCTTTTGGTGACACTGATTTCATTTGGGCTTTTATGTGTAATAACTTATATATTTTTTATTTATGGCAACAAGTTTATTCACTACATTGGAGATAATGGTATCAAGGTAGTAACGCGCCTAATGGGATTAATTCTTGCCGTTATTGGTATGCAGATGATGATTGGCGGTATAGTGGAAGTAGTGAGCACGATCAATATAGGCGTTCATTAATATTGACTAGAATAAAGATCAATCACTTTGCCTAAATAACTGTAGTGACGCACCAACATCAGAGCGCAGCTTATCAAATCATCACCGAAGTGCTTTCACCTCAATTATATACCCACTAAATGTTAAAATACTGGTTTTTATCGAAATTTGCTCATTAAAATAAAGGGTTATGGATGTACTGGTCTAATAGAACCGGACACTTTAATAAGAGATAATTTCTATCACTTGTTAAGGTGTCACAATGAGTCAAAAGAAACCCTATAAGCACTATCCAAAAGAGTTCAAAGAAGAGGC
>JAQYUY010000114.1:5355-12540 GCA_028728195.1 Endozoicomonas sp. (ex Botrylloides leachii) | reverse complement strand
CGAGCACTTTCAAGGATCGGAAGAATAGGTTCAAACTGCTCACGAGTGATATCGCTGGGGTACTGTTGTCTCATCCGATGAATTATCAAGTAAAATCAAGATCATGAACAGCTTCTAAGGACTATTTCTTTCGCGTCATTTGATGCTTTTTTAATGTGCTGTTGTTACAGGAAATCAACGCTACTGGCTCATGAAGAATCTGATGGCATCATTGCTTTAACATTTTTGCGTTTTTTTAATTTTATAGGCAAAAAGGAAAACTTAGTTTCGGCAGTAATGACAGCAATAAAGATCAGTATTGCACCTGCTGCTATTCGTAATGTAAGTGCTTCATCGAGTAATAAAATGGCAAAAAATGTACCAAATAGTGCTTCTGTTGAGAGTATGATTGCTGTTTTGGTTGAACTAGTGTACTTCTGACAAATGGTCTGTAATAAATAGCATATCAATGTAGAGAAAGCGCCAAGATAAAAAGTAGCAAGTGCTGTTTTAGGGCCAATATTAACCGGTGGGCTTTCTAAAACTAAAGCGGCTATCAATGAAAAGAGACCAGCAAAACCAAGCTGAAGTAATGTCAGTGTCACTGGATCGTGGTGACGGGTGTAGTAGTCTGTTGCAATAATTTGGCAGGCAAACATAAAAGCGCAACCCAAGGTAAGTAAATCGCCATAGTTAATATGGCTGAAAGATTGCAGCGATAATAACGCGACACCTGCAAGTGTGATAAAGCAAGCGCTGAATGAAAAAATATCAGGTCTTTTTTTACTGATAGCCCAATAAAGAAAAGGAACGATGACAACATTGACTGAAGTAATAAATGCATTCTTCGGTACGGTAGTATATAACAGCCCAAGGGTTTGTAAGGCAAAGGCTATAAATAGAAAAAGAGCGATGATAAAACCGGCAGCATAAGCAGACCGTGAAATGGTGAGTAACTTTTTATGACAAATAAGTGCTAATATAAAAAAGGCAATTAAAAAGCGGGCAGCTAGAAGGTAAAAAGGTGTTAATTGGCCATCTAAAGCCCAGCGCGTAGCAATGTAGCCTGACCCCCAGATCACTGCAACCAAAACCAGACCTATATCAGCCTGAACAGCTTTTTTCATGATCGTTCCTTTGGTTTTAGTATTACTACTAATCGAATTTTTAACTACGCTATTGCACTCACTATCTGAATATCAGCACCGTGTGGAAGCTACTCGTAATAGCCCTGCTATTACTTATTATTTTGTCTCACTCTGGAATCCGGCTGCCCATGCTCATTACAGTAGTTAGAAAGTACGATGGGTATAACAATCATTTTGGTAAGTTATATTGCCGTCGACCCATGTCATCACCGCATTATACTCTTTATCCAGTACAGCGAAATTAGCACGTTTGCCTATTTTAATGCTACCGACTTGTTCATTAATGCCTAGCAAGGTGGCAGGTGTTAGGGATGCCATGTGGACAGCATCTAGAGGAGCAATATGAACCAAATTAATCATATTAGCAACGGCTTTATCAAGGGTAAGCGTACTGCCAGCTAAGGCGCCTGTATGGGTTCGAGCAATGCCATTTTTTACTGTAACGGTTAGCAACCCAAGATCATAATTGCCATCATTGAGACCACTTGCAGATATACAGTCAGTAATCAGTGCTGTTTTATCAGCGCCTTTTAATCGGTACACTAAATCCATGATAATGGGGCTCACATGAACACCATCAGCAATTAACTCAGCAATGATATCATGGTTATGCAAAATAGCACCGGCAGTCCCGGGTTGTCTGTGGTGTAACCCTAGCATTTGATTAAAAATATGTACGCCGCCTACGGCACCTGCTTCAAAAGCTTGATTGGCTTGTTCATAAGTGGCACCGGTATGCCCTATCATTACCTTTATTCCTTTACGGGTTAGATAGTTGATTGCATCGATAGCGCCATCAATCTCGGGTGCAATAGCTAATAGCTTGAGGCTTCCTTTAGCAGCCTCAAGCATTGCATCTAAGCGTTCACGGGTGGGCAGCAAAAAAAACTCAGCTGCGTGAGCACCTTTAAAGCGTTCAGAAAAAAATAATCCTTCGCTATACCCACCCAACAACTCAGCGCCTGTCATCCCTTTGTTATAACAACAGTTGATATTTTTAAGCGCTGCAAGTGTTACTTCCCAAGTAGACGTCACTGTTGTGCCAAGAAAACCGGTAACACCATTGGTTGCAATAGTTTGAGATATGGTATTCATTGAAGCATAACTGGCATCCATGACATCACAACCGCCACTGCCATGTATATGTAGGTCAATAAAACCAGGTACAAGTTTACGCTCACCCAGATCAATTATTTTCGTGTCGTTAACAGGCGGGGTATTAATGCTGGCTATTCTTCCATTAGATACTTGCAAGAAAGCATCATGAATAATACCTTGCTCAGTAAAAATCTCGCCAACTTTTAAGAAAAAACTATTCATATCGTGTGTTTTCTTTATAGTGAATAGCCGCTAGTGTATCACTGAAACTCTTGATTTAGCTGCATTTGGTTTTAAATAACTTATGCTAACGCTAAATTTATTTAAGCAAGGACAAGGATAATTTTGTGGCCACTGACGTTCAATATATTGTTGCTTTAGATCAGGGCACTACCAGCTCTCGCGCCATTATCTTTAATAAGCAAGGTGTCGTTATTGGGATTGCCCAGCGAGAGTTTACCCAAATTTACCCCAAAGCAGGTTGGGTAGAGCATAATGCCATGGAGATTTGGGCAACTCAAAGTGCTGCGTTAACAGAAGTGCTGGCTAAAACAGGTATTAATAGTGAGCAGGTTGCCGCTATCGGTATTACTAACCAGCGTGAAACCACTGTTGTTTGGAATAAGCACACAGGCCGACCTGTTTACAATGCAATTGTTTGGCAGTGTCGTCGAACAGCTGCTATTTGCGAACAGTTAAAGGCCAAAGGTCTAGAAGATTATATCAAAAAAACAACCGGCTTAGTGGTTGATGCTTATTTTTCTGGCACAAAGCTTAAATGGATTTTAGATAATGTTGAAGGCGTAAGAGATCAGGCTGAACAAGGTGATTTATTATTTGGCACTATTGATACCTGGTTGACATGGAAGTTCACTAATGGTCGTGTACACGTTACCGATTATTCAAATGCATCTAGAACTCTGCTATTTGATATTACTCGGCTGAAATGGGATGAAAAGATGCTGAAAATACTTAATATTCCACCAGCGATGCTGCCACAAGTTAAGTCCAGTTCAGAAATCTATGGGCAAGCCAGTATTGGCAGTGAACTGGGGGCTAGTATTCCTATTGCGGGTATAGCAGGCGACCAGCAAGCAGCACTCTTCGGCCAAATGTGTTTTGAAAAAGGCATGGCTAAAAATACCTATGGTACAGGCTGCTTCCTGTTGATGCATACCGGTGATCAGCCTATACAGTCTAAGCATGGGTTATTAACAACCATCGCTTGGGGTATTGATAACAAGATAACCTATGCACTGGAGGGTTCGGTTTTTATGGCTGGAGCTGCCGTTCAATGGTTACGAGATCAGCTAGGTTTGGTGCAAGATGCGGCCGACACCGACTATTATGCCTCTAAAGTGGAGGATACAAACGGTGTCTATGTTGTGCCCGCGTTTGTAGGCTTAGGCGCTCCTTATTGGGATCCTTACGCACGCGGTTCTATTTTTGGTCTCACCCGCGGCGCTAACCGTAATCATATTATACGTGCAACATTAGAGGCGATTGCTTACCAATCTCGTGATTTATTAGATGTTATGCAACGGGAGGCTTATATTGAGCTAACACAGTTGCGAGTTGATGGTGGAGCAGTTGCCAATGATTTTTTGATGCAGTTCCAAGCCGATATTCTAGGGAAGTGCGTTATTCGCCCTGAAATATCGGAAACAACAGCGTCAGGTGTCGCTTATCTTGCAGGGTTAGCTGTTGGGTTCTGGCGTAATGCCAATGAGCTAAAAAACAAACTGACTGATTATAAAGAATTTCAACCTAGCATGGGTTCGGAAAAACGGGCACAGCTTTATAATGGGTGGAAAAAAGCAATAGCTTGCTCTAGAGCTTGGGGTAATGATTAGTTGAGCTGTATCCGCTATTAGAAAAGTTGACTACAGCATCTTACTTAGCAAAGAGGCATTCAAAAAAATCAATTTTAAGCGCTTTGGTGATAGTAGGTATGTTGAGGCAACATTCAAGACGGAAAACGATACCGATCTGACAGGAACATTATCGCTATCGTTTGGGGTGGCATGTGAGTTTAACGCAACTGCTTGTTTTAAATATATTAGCCGCAACCCAGACGAATGATAGTGGCTCTATTTAAATTAAGTAATGTACTGGTCTAATAGAGATGGATACTTTAATAACAGATAATTTCTATCAATTTTTAAGGTGTTATGGTGTTATAATGAATAAAAATTAAACCTATAACCACTATCCAAAAGAGTCCAAAAAATAAACTGTTGCTTTTTTTGTGGAGCAAGCGCTGTTCGGTGCCTAATACTGCTAAATCATACCTATCGAATTTTTTAACTATGCTGTTGAGCTGCACATGCTCATTACCGTAGGTAGAAAAAAATTAGTATAATAAGCTTAGTTGGAGCGCTTATGCTTCCAGATCTCTATGCCCTTTCGTGCCACTAAAGGCATAATGCCTAATAAAATTAAAGAACTTATCAACTCAGGAGTGAGCACCCCACTAACAGACAGCTGTTCAATAGCACCTACTTGCACGCCAGCATTAACAAAAACGGCAGTTCCCGCTAACATACCAATTTGACTGACCCAATAAAACGTCCATGTGCTTATTGGCATTAAGCCCATAACGAGATTTATAACAAAAAAAGGTACTGCGGGTATCAGTCTTAGAGTAAAAAGATAAAAGGCTCCATCTTTTTCTATTTCTTTTCTTAATGTATTCATATGAGATGCAAAGCGACGCTGAACATAGTCACGAAATAACGTTCTTGCCAATAAAAAAGATACGGTTGCGCCTAACGTGCTAGCGAAAGACACCATAATTAGCCCGGGTAAAAAGCCAAAAATATAGCCGCAGATCATTGTTAGGATAGCGGCTCCAGGTAAAGCAAGGCTGGTAACAGTAAGGTAGATACTAAAAAATACAATTGCTGTTAACTTTGGATTTTCGCTATATAGTGATTTGAAAAAGTCTGGCTTAAGATACTCGGCCCCACCTAGCCAATAGAATACAATGATAGCTACTACGACTGTCGTCAAAAGTAAAAGTTTTCGAATTGCCATTAAACACTCCTCAGTCTAAACCAATATTATGTTTACTGGTATCTACATCTACTTCTAACAACAGCCCGAGTATTAAGATAAAAAAATCGCCAAATTAGCATTAAATACGTGTTAATACTAATCGTGTTTTCTAACTGCCGTAATGAGCATGGGCAGTCGAACTTCAGAGCCAGGTGCAATGGTCGGAAATAGCTCTGCTTTACACCCAGCCACCTAAGTCCTTCCAGCGATTGACGATATTACAAAATAACTCAGCAGTTTTCTTAGTATCATATTTTGCTGAATGAGCTTCTGACCCATCAAAGTGTATACCCGATGCTTCGCATGCTTTGGCGAGCACTGTTTGCCCATAAGCCAGTCCAGCTAAAGTGGCGGTATCAAAACATGAAAACGGATGAAAAGGGTTGCGCTTTATATCGCAGCGTTCTGCGGCAGCCAGCACAAACCCTAAATCAAAAGAAGCGTTATGGCCGACCAGAATAGCTCTGCTGCACCCCTGACTTTTTACTGATTTTCTGACACTGCGAAAAATTTTGCTTATTACTTCCTGTTCATCGTAGGCAATGCGAAGTGGGTGGAATGGGTCAACACCGATAAATTCAATGGCAGAAGGTTCAATATTGGCGCCTTCAAAGGGTTTAACGTGAAAGGTAATTAATTCTCCTAAATGGAGATAACCGCTGTTATCCATTTCAGTGGGAATAACAGCAATCTCCAACAGAGCATCTGTTTTCGCATTGAAACCACCGGTTTCCACGTCGACTACAACAGGCAGGAAGCTTCTGAAACGGTCTGTCATTGTGTAGTTATTGTCAGTTTTCACAGACCTTCCTTAATGCGTTAGTAATTGCCAAAGTATAGGCTCACCTGCTTTCAATGGAATAACGGTGTCATTCCCAAAAGGTATACTATTTGGCATTTGCCATGGTTCTTTTACCAGTGTCACAGTATCTTTATTTCTAGGTAACCCATAAAAATCGGGACCAAAATGGCTGGCAAAGCCTTCTAATTTATCAAGGCTTCCCATCATCTCAAAGGCTTCAGCGTACATTTCCAGGGCTGCGGGCGCCGTATAACAGCCGGCACAACCGCAGCTACTTTCCTTCGCGCCACGAACATGCGGTGCTGAGTCTGTACCAAGAAAGAAAGAAGGGTTACCACTGGTGGCTGCATCAAGTAATGCCTGCTGGTGGGTGCTTCGCTTAAGAATAGGTAAACAATAATAATGGGGCTTGATGCCACCTACAAGTAAATGGTTGCGGTTGTATAGTAGATGATGAGCGGTAATGGTCGCAGCCACATTATCACCACTTTCACGCACAAAGCTAACAGCATCAGCTGTTGTAATATGCTCCATCACTATTTTAAGTGTTGGGAACCGTTTGGTTAAAGGGATGAGATAACGATCAATGAATATTTTTTCTCGATCAAAAATATCAACCTTAGTATCTGTCACTTCGCCATGTACTAATAGAGGAAGATTGCATGCTTCCATGGCTTCTAATGTGGGGTAAATAGCGGGCAGATCGGTAACGCCTGAATCAGAATTCGTTGTTGCACCTGCTGGATAGAGTTTTAAAGCCACCACATCGCCGCGTTTTTTTGCTTCATATATCCATTCAGGTACGGTTTTATCGGTTAGGTAAAGTGTCATTAGCGGCTGAAAATCTCGGCCTGCCGGAATATTATCAACAATACGCGCTTTATAGGCTGCAGCATCATTTGCGTTGATGACAGGAGGATTAAGATTTGGCATAACGATAACCCTGCCAAATAAACGAGAGGCTGAGCGAACGGTTTCTTCAATGTACTGGCCATCACGAAGATGGATATGCCAGTCATCAGGACGGGTAAGGATAAGTTTATTATTCATTAATACAATACTTTTCTTGGCTGTAGGTTATCCACAAGATTTAAAGCATAT
>JAQYUY010000114.1:0-5255 GCA_028728195.1 Endozoicomonas sp. (ex Botrylloides leachii) | reverse complement strand
CAATGTACTGGCCATCACGAAGATGGATATGCCAGTCATCAGGACGGGTAAGGATAAGTTTATTATTCATTAATACAATACTTTTCTTGGCTGTAGGTTATCCACAAGATTTAAAGCATATAATAGAGGTATTTTAAAAAATAGCGAATGAGTAAGTGATGATTGTTTGCCAGCAAGGCAGAAACACAAAAAATAACAGCCGCAATGATACCAATCGTATTTTCTAACTACGGTAATCAGCATGGGTAGCTGGACTTTAGAACAAAGCGAAATGATGAGTAATAGCCATTGCTATTGCAAGGAGTTCCAAGGCAGTGCTGGTGTTTGTATCTCAACGCAATAGCGTAGTTAGAAAAGATAATTGATATTATACCGTATAGGTTAGCATCCAGCGGTAGCAGGTTTAGAGTCATCACAGAGTTAACCTATTACCCTGTCGTGAGCAGCCTGCTATCGGTTAAAGTGTCGAAGGCGTTTTATTTTTAGTAAAGGTTAACTGTTTTTGGGTTTGGTAGGATAGGCGCTCACTAATAACAGCCTGAATACCTTTTGCATCAAGATTACATTCGCTTAACTGAATAGCGTGGCTAGCCGCTTCAATATAACGATCAGGGATACCCTGATTAATGACTGTTACTGAAATGTTTTCACGTTGAAGAAATTCATTAACGGCTGAGCCAGCACCGCCCATGACGCATCCCTCTTCTACTGTGACTAATAGCGTATGACATGTGGCTAGTTTTCTAATAAGCGCTTCATCAAGAGGTTTTACAAAGCGCATATCAACAACAGTGGCATCGAACATTTCAGCGGCAATAAGTGCACTCGATAACACGGTACCAAAGGCTAAAATAGCTACTTGGCTCCCTTGACGGCGGACTACGCCCTTACCAATAGGTAAAGGATTTAAATCGTTGTCAATGGATATGCCTGTTCCCGCTCCCCTTGGGTAACGAACAGAAGCGAGGCCAGAATATAAAAAACCAGTCGATAACATATGACGTGTTTCGTTCTCATCCGATGGTGTCATGATGAGAATATTCGGGATACAACGCATATAGGCTATGTCGTAACAACCTCCGTGCGTCGGGCCATCTTCACCCACCATACCAGCGCGGTCAATAGCAAATAAGACATCAAGGTTTTGTAGAGCCACATCATGGATTAACTGGTCATAAGCTCTCTGAAGAAAAGTAGAATAAATTGCAACCACAGGTTTCATGCCTTCACAAGCCATACCCGCAGCTAGCGTAACGGAATGTTGCTCTGCTATTGCTACATCAAAGTAACGCTCAGGGAAGCATTCTGAAAATTTAATAAGATCAGAACCGCCACACATAGCGGGTGTAATGCCCACTAGCCGCTCATCGTCAACAGCCATATCATATAGCCACTGACCAAATACATTGCAGTACTTAGGTTTTTTAGGCTGTTTTGACGTGTTATCTTTAGTTTGCGGCTCTAGCTTGGTAATCGCATGATAACCAATAGGGTCTGCTTCTGCCAAAGAAAATCCTTTACCCTTTTGTGTTACAACATGAAGAAACTGCGGGCCTTCCAGTGCTTTCATTTTATCTAGGGTTTGAATCAACATCGGTAGATTATGACCGTCAATAGGGCCTATGTAATTAAACCCCATTTCTTCAAATAATGTACCAGGAATCACCATACCTTTTACATGCTCCTCGGTGCGTCGTGCTAACTCCCAAGCAGCTGGAATAGAGTGAAGCGCTTTTTTACTTCCTTCTCGTATATATTGATATGTCTTACTTGAAAGCACTTTAGCAAGATAATTAGATAATCCACCAACATTTCTAGAGATAGACATATCATTATCATTCAGTATGACGAGCATATTAGCTTTGAGATCAGCGGCATGATTCAGGGCCTCATAAGCAAGACCTGCAGTCATAGCACCATCACCAATAATTGCAACCGACTGCCTAGTTTCATTTTTTAATTTTGCGCTGACAGCCATACCTAAAGCGGCACTAATAGATGTGCTAGAGTGGCCAACACCAAAGGTGTCATAAGGGCTTTCTATTCGTTTTGGAAAAGCAGCCAACCCATTTTTTTTCCGTAGAGTTGGCATGAGGTTTTTGCGGTTGGTAAGTATTTTATGTGGATAAGTTTGATGGCCTACATCCCACACGAGCCGATCTTCTGGTGTGTTATAAATGTAGTGAAGCGCTATAGTCAGTTCAATAACACCTAAACCGGCACCAAAATGGCCGCCGGTTTGACCCACAGAATAGACCAAGAATGCTCTAAGTTCATCGGCCAGCTGGGGCAATTGAGCTGCACTCAAGGCACGAAGTTGATCTGGGTTTTCCACTTGATCTAACAGTGGCGTAGCTGGCCTTTTTTTAGGTATTTCATGCAACATGTGATTGCAACACTGTAATCAGGCTATAAAGCCCTATTGAATGACGATTATAACGGAAGACCCATCATTTATAATATGAGTCCACATAGGCTAATAAGCACGCTTAATGACATAGCCAGCAAGCTGCCGAAGTGGCTCTGCAGCTGAGCCAAAATTAGTAATAGCGCTGAGCGCTGATTGGCAACAATTGCTGGCAAGTACCTGTGCTTGCTCTAGCCCTAGAACAGATACACTCGTGGGTTTAGCTAACGCCTCATCTGCCCCTTGGGCTTTACCTAATATTTCAGTTTCAGAAGTAACATCGAGAATATCATCTTGCACCTGAAAAGATAGACCAATAGATGTAGCATACTTATCCAGCTGCTCAAGCTGATAATGCGTTACCTCAGGGTTGCATAGCGCACCCATTTTAACACAGCTCTTAATTAAAGCACCTGTTTTGTGGCTATGCATCTGTATTAACTGTTCTTGAGTTAACGCTAAGCCTACTGAGCGTAAATCCATAGCCTGGCCACCTACCATGCCAGCATGACCAATAGCAGCACTTAATGACTGCATCTGCAATAAGCGTTGTGTATCTGATAACTTGGCATGAGGAAGTAAATGGTTATGGCTTAGCACTTCAAAAGCCATTGACTGCAAAGCGTCACCAACAAGTATTGCTGTTGCTTCGTCGTATGCTTTATGGCAAGTTGGCTTTCCGCGGCGCCAATTATCATTATCCAATGCAGGTAAGTCATCGTGAACGAGCGAATAGGCATGAACCAGCTCAACAGAACAAGCAGCCGGATCGGCATCATTGAAATGTCCCCCAACACTCTGACAAGCGGCATAAGTTAATAGCGGCCGAATACGTTTGCCTCCATTAAAAACACAGTAGTTCATTGCCTTAATAAGTGTTTTGCTGAGGTCGTTGTTATTAGGAAGTACGTTATACAGTGCGCTATCTACTCGCTGACAGCACTGTCCCATGAAATCATCCAAAGACATTACTGCTTTTCCTCATCCAGCTGAGCAAAAGGCTGGGAGTCGATTTTACCATTCTTTTCCATTAATGTATGAACTTTTTGTTCTGCACTAGAAAGAGCTTCTTGGCATTCACGCGCAAGTTTTACCCCTTTCTCAAATGCTTTTAGTGAGTCTTCAAGGGAAAGATCACCCGATTCCATTTGCTGAACCAGCGATTCCAACGCATTCAACGAATGTTCAAAGGCGGCAGCATTTTTTTTGTTGGCCATATAAAAACCTGTAAAGAAGCAACCCAAAATAAGCGCAAGGATAACACAGGTGACATGCTTGGCGTTTTTTTCTTTAGTGGCAATTGATGGTTTTTTGAGAGCAGCGTTTTTAAACAAACCTAATACTAATCAAATTTTTTAGCTGCGTTATTGGGCTGAGCATCCGAACACCAGCACTGCTATTATGCATTATTTCGCCTTGTTCTGGAGTTTGGCTGCTTATGCTCATTACGGCGGTTAGAGATGAGATGTAGCTAAGAAGTCAGCATGTTGACTAATGGCCCAATTGACATGTTCTCTGACTAGCTTAGATGGATAATCTTTACGGGCATTCAGTGCGGCAATCACGGTTTTCGAAGAAGGCGCATTGCCTAGCCCAACGGCAAGGTTTCTTAGCCAACTTTCAAAGCCTGCTCTTCTTATAGCTGAGCCTGCAGTTCTTTCCAAAAACTGCGCTTCTGTCCATACAAATAAAGTCGCAAGATCTGACTGATCAAGATGGTGCCGTGGTTGGAAGTCAGATTCAACCGTTGGTTTAGAGAATTTGTTCCACGGGCAGGCCAGCTGACAATCATCACAACCAAAAACGCGATTACCCATTAAGGGCCTCAATGCTTCAGGAATCGAGCCTTTATTTTCAATAGTCAAGTAAGAAATACAACGTCGGGCATCTATTTTATAAGGCGCAACAATAGCTTGCGTGGGACAATGCACAATGCAGGATTGGCAGCTACCGCAATGGGTTTTTGTAAACGGTTTGTCTGCTGGAAGAGGTATGTTAGTAAATAGTTCGCCGAGGAAAAAAAATGAGCCTGCTTTGGGATTAATAACCAAAGAATGTTTGCCCATCCAACCTAACCCTGCCTGCTGTGCCAAGGGCCGCTCCATCACCGGTGCGCTGTCCACAAACGCTCTGAACCCATGCTCCCCATAGGTTTGTTCTATTTTTTTACCTAACTGTGTGAGGCGTTTACGGATGACTTTATGGTAATCACGCCCTAAAGCATAGCGAGAAATATATGCTTTTTCCTTATGGCTGAGTATTTTTATTGTCTGTGTATCTCCTGGCATATAGTCCATTCGCACCGAGATTATTCGGATGGTTCCCGGATGAAGTCGTTCAGGATGAAAGCGCAGATCTTGATTCTGTTCAAGATAGTTAAGTTCGCCATGAAAGCCTTGATCAAGCCATGCTAAAAAATGCTGCTTGTCTTTTTCAGGGATCACCGGGTGAGTGATACCCACCCCCTGAAAGCCAAACTCTCTAGCCCATGTTTTAATTTGCTGCGCAAGTGAAAGTAAGTCTGATGCTGATAGCTCTGCGGACAATGGGGCACCTTATTTTTAGCATTAGGGAGGCCTATTTTAGCAGAAAAAAGGGTAGGGGTTCAGTCGGTACTGTTGCAAAGTGAGACCCTAGCATAATTGTTATGTTTTAAATATTTTATTTATATGAGAGCTTTGTATGATCCGATCAACTCCTCCTTTTTAAGCTCAATGACAAAATTTCCGCAGTCTTTTGTATTAACCAGCTTAGGAAATTGAATTTTTAGATCATGTTCTGCTCATATTTTGTATTTTCTCTTGTTCCGTCTCTCCACAAGACGTATCTATCCTGCGAACTGCCGTAG
>JAQYUY010000113.1 GCA_028728195.1 Endozoicomonas sp. (ex Botrylloides leachii) | reverse complement strand
TTGCGAGCACTTTCAAGGATCGGAAGAATAGGTTCAAACTGCTCACGAGTGATATCGCTGGGGTACTGTTGTCTCATCCGATGAATTATCAAGTAAAATCAAGATCATGAACAGCTTCTTATAAAAGGCGATGGAATATATTATGCAGTATAAATTTATTTGTATAGGTATAATGGTAGTTCTGTTTTCTCAGATGTTTTACAGTAAGCATTAAAAATAAAGAAAGTTTTATAATAGTTACTACACTGATCATCTGTGCGGTAAAATTTTTTACACTAAAAATATATTTTACCGTAGTAGGATATTTTTTTTATTATACAAAAGGCTATAGTCGTAATTTATTTTAAGCTTAAAAAGCTTATAGGTTTATTAAAGTGTTAAAATTAAAAAAACTTTGGCTATTATTTTTTTTGATTTTCAGTTTTTTCTTCTAATTACTTATACGCAGGGCTAGATGGTGAAGAAAAAATAATGATAAAAATTATCTGGTAGCTGATCACTTAGAATCACTAAAACCAGATGATTTAAAGGAAGTACTAAAAATACGATCTGAAGAATATTATGGTTTTGATAAAGACGCGTATATTAAGTTTATTCAAAATATAGAGATACCTATCCCAAGTCATAACATTGGTGATCCTTTATTTCGGCTTGCTTACCACCGATTAAAAAGCAATGGATACCTGAAGCCACTGAAAAGTTATCGACCGCCGGAACTTAAGTTTGACCAAATTGTAGACACAGTCATAGCATTGCCTGATGGTCGTTTTGTGTCGGGCTCTGAGGATGAGACCCTGAAGGTGTGGGATCTGACGAAACCGAAAGGGCAGCAATGCGTAGCAACGCTGGGACTTGATAT
The DNA here is from genome assembly GCA_028728195.1 of Endozoicomonas sp. (ex Botrylloides leachii). Classification (GTDB taxonomy): domain Bacteria; phylum Pseudomonadota; class Gammaproteobacteria; order Pseudomonadales; family Endozoicomonadaceae; genus Endonucleibacter. The sequence goes on along the minus strand of JAQYUY010000113.1, from coordinate 11,692 downwards.
CACATGGAGGGAGCAAGCACAACGTGCTGCTGAGTTATTGAGACAAGACCTGGAAAAGATGGGTCTGAATGAACCGGACGGAGAACTTTTATCCCCCACTGAGTAGAAGAAAAAACGATGCTCAATAATATAAGAAGCTGTTCATAATCGTTCTTAACGATAGTACCAAGAAAACTAAATGCGTAAATTGAAGACTTGTTTTCAATTTACGCTTAGTTATTTTTCCATAAACGATGGAGTCTTTTTATCCAAGCAAAGGACAGCTCAATAACATACCATTTTGGGATCACTGCAAAAGCATGTAGTTGACTCCTTTTTGCCTGCACCATAGCGCTTTATCTAGCGCATAAGCAGTACTCTGAATGCTTTGAGCATCAACGATAATGAAGCTCGCTTGCTTTTGCCTCCCCTGCTTTCAAGAATAGGCTCAAACTGTTTACGGCTGATATCGCTGGGGTAGATCTGTCTCATTAGCTGAATTATGGAAGGGAAAAAAGATTATGGACAGCTTCTAAAGGCTGCAAGCAGATACCCACCATTAATCAGTGACATCTGATCAATTAGTGTCGATAATGAGCTGTATTTTATCGTCGCACTGCTTATAAGCGGTGCGTAAATTGAGAGACATAAGCAAACCAACTATGGCAAAGAGTTCTAAAAAAAGTAAGAAGGGCGATTCATCTATCGTCATCAATAAAAAAGCGAGACACGATTATCACATTGACCAGCCTTTTGAGGCCGGCATTTCCCTTGCTGGCTGGGAGGTCAAGAGCTTAAGGCAAGGTAAGGTGCAGCTGGTTGACAGCTATGTTTTGCTTAAAGATGGTGAAGCTTGGTTAATTGGTGCACAAATCACGCCCTTAGAAACTGCATCAACGCACGTTATTGCAGACCCTCGACGCGATCGTAAATTGCTGCTGCATAGAAAAGAGTTAGCTAAGCTATTCTCTACAACCCAGCAAGAAGGTTTCACCTGTATAGCCACAAAACTTTACTGGAAGAAACATTTGATTAAATGTCAGATTGCTTTAGCTCGCGGTAAAAAAGAGTTTGATAAACGTGCTGCCACCAAACAGCGTGAGTGGAATATTGAAAAACAACGGATCATGCGCAGAGGTTGACTGCTTCAATTGCAAGACCAATCAAATATAAATTTGAAGATGTTAATTGTGATTTATTTAGCACTTTAGTGCTAAATATGTTGCTTTAATCGCTTTGCATCCGAGTTCATTTATATTATTCACCTGGAAGAAACTATTGGATAAAATCCATTTTCAAAAAAATAATCTATTCTAACAAAAAGCGCTCAATATTTAGGTGAAATCATTGAAAAATTAGCATGAAATCAGAGTTAAGATTTCTCATTCAAATGTTATTTTTAGCTACCCATAAATTCTAACCACAGCTTGCTATCATTAAGCCAATAATAGCGTTTGATTATTCGTTGTTAGCCCCTTTAAGTTGTATCTTCAGTTTCCCAAGGAGTCGTTCAATCTGGTATCGTTGCTTTTGGGTTCGTTACTTGTATCGTCAGGTTTGTGTACTCATTGCGCACGCTACACGCTAAGTGTGAGAACTATAGAATGTCCCAGCAGTTAAAGGTGTCAACGCATTAATAAACGAGATATATCTTTAAAATTAGTTATATTAAAGCTTCTAGCTAAGTTGATGCGTAATATTTTTGTACCACTAATGCGTAAATGCTAATCAAGATAGCCATGAGGAAAAGTATGCCAGTATCTAATGGCAGGCAAGCTAATGTCACTCGATTGGTAATAGTGGTTGTTGGGCCTATGGGCTGGGGTAAAACCACATTAGGAGAGGCACTTGTTAAACGGTATCCCGATGAAATAAGCCATATTGATGGCGATAGCTTGGCTCCATCAATGAGTTTGCCTAAAGTGTTACAACTAAAGGAGCAAAGAAACCAAGTCACTTGGAGTTGTATAGCCAGCGTTATAGCTAAAGGAAAAATACCGGTGATCTCAACGGGAGGAGGTGCTCTGTGCTGCGAGCCTAAACAAACCAAAAGAAGAGGTGCAGATGGGCAGGGTGATGAGCAGAATAGGATCGCATTGTTAACCTTTTTATCATCATTAGGTATTAATGCCACGATCTTGCTGTTTGTGCCAGGGCGATGTTTTGAAGAAGGTGCAGATGAGCAATATATAGCTCAGCAGTACGCTGATGAAACAGCACTGGATGCAGAATTTGAGCGCCGGCAAGCCAGAGGCACTTTGCTAGCAGTGGATAAAAATAAACTTAAACATGCAATGATGGCAAACAACCAGTTTGCACATAGGTTGATGGCTTACTGTCGTCGTTCTAAAGCTGGTATGATATGTAGTTATCCTAGATTATTGCCACAGTCAAATCACATCTTGCCTGTTATAAAGGAGCTAGATTCTGCTATAAAGCAATACAAGCGCACACTATCGGTTTTGACGTCATTATTTGTTCAACGTATTGAGCTTATATGTCAAGTTCAAGGGTGGCCAAAACGGTTTTATCACCAAACGTTTGCGGTAAATAATGATAACAATAAAAAAATAGCCATCCCAGAAACCTACCCAAAAATTAGTTACACCGCTCCCTTTGTGAAGGCATTTGATGTTGTAACGAAAGAGCCGCTGGGTGAATTTGTTTGCATCCCAGGCAGTGTTTATACTGATCATTCAGTAGAAGGTAGGAGTCCGCATATTACCATTAAATTATTTAAATACCGCGCCAAGGAAATGGGCATATTAGCCAAATATTATTGGCAGGTGTTAGAAAATAAGGTCCAAGAAAATCCAGTAGTAAGCCTATTAAATTATCAAGGTGAACAGGTTAAAAAGAGCGTGGCCTTTGAAACAGCGCCGAGTGTTCGGGTGACACCTTATGTACTCAATTATCACACATGATGAGTCATGATATCTGTTTAAAAATACGATGAGTATTAGAGAGTAAAACGATAAAAAATATCCACCGCTTGTGCCAGCCCGCTCACAGCTTGTAAGTACAGTTGAGGCATTAATTCGTACTTTATCTTTATTTCACCAATGGCATTGAAAATGCCAACGCCGTATTGAACTTGCAGTTTGGGAATAACATAGCCGCTGAGAGTGACTTCTGTATCATTGCCGCTTCCTTTTGTATCTAGCGTAAGGTCACTAAAACCAACCGAATCACCTAACGTGGTAACAAGTCCATTTAGTTGCGTAACGCCTAAACCAACCAGTGCTGATTCAAGAGCATTGCGATCACCTGTCTTGGAATTAATTGCCCTACCTCGGAGCAAATAAGAATATTGTTCTGTCTGAGGCATGGCGGGGTCAGAAAATGGTATCCATTCTGGCTGAGTTAGAGAACCCTTTACTATTACCCCTACAGTTACATTTTTATCTTGCATCGTATCGGGGTTGCGAATGGCTTTAAGAGAAAGATAAGGGTTATTCGCTGGGCCAGAGAAAATAATTTTTCCTTCATCCACTACTAAATCTTGACCAAAAGAGCGGTATTTTCCTTCTAGTAGGCGCACAGTACCTTGTACTTCAAAAGGTTTCTCAGGTAGTTGCGTAATAGTCAGTGCACCCTGTAATTTTGTTTGAAGTCCAAATGCCTCTAGCTTGACGTTATCTCCTATTGCTGCTCGGATATTGACCTTAATGGGGGTAGTGAGCCCTTTAGTTTTCTCAGTTTTTTTTCTCGCTCTGATGATAGTGACATCGTCAGAGACAGTGACGGCACGAGATGGCAACTGTTTCATTATAATTCGAGCCCAAGGAATAGCTAGTTGACCGGTAATCGTTTGCTCCTTGCCAAAATTTAACGTTAGGTCGGGATTAAGGCGCAGCTGGCCAAGGCCAGAGTATTGCGTTTCAAGACCGTTGCCCTTAAGTGTAATTCGGCCTGACAAAGGCATGTTTGCCCAGTCCAATTTGCCGCCGAGATTAAGAGTACCCTCACCTACCTGCATCGTGCCACTGAGAATGGCTGATGACCCTGTGATATTCATTTGCGTATTGAGCTGGCTAATGTTGATAGCATGCTCTGTTGTTTCTACTTGTCCTTCTGTTAAGGCGACACGACCAAAAAAAAGCGGGGCATTCAGTGAGCCTGAAAAATAACCATTGGCACGGAGAGTGCCTTTTAGTTGGTTTATATCTGGAATGAAAGGCTCTATTGTATTCAACAACAAGTCATTAATGGCAAATTGACCACTAAGAGATTGTTTTTTATGAAGGTCAGTAACCTTAAGGTTAATATCAGCTTGTCCTAACGTATGGGATAGAAAATGAAGCTTAGAGTGAAGATTTTTATTATCTAACGTCAAAGCAAGATTGAGTGTTTCATAGTGTTTTTTAACATTGTTGGCAATAATCACGCCAGGAGTTGTGTGTAATAAGAGCGTTACCGTTGGTTGATGATTTATCCATTTTAAATGGCCGTTTCCTGATAAATCTGCTTGCCATGAAAGGGTGTTGGGGTAAAAAGTGTTGAGTTTTTGTAGCTCAAATTTATCTAATGAAAAGCTTATTTGCCCTTCTGTTTTACTAATCCAAGCAGGGTTAATGCAAAGAGATGCCTTGCCTGAGTGCCAACACTGTTTTTCCAGCATCAGCTTTTTTTGGGCATCTAGAGACAGAGAGAATGGCTGGTTTAATACCCAGTTACCAGCAGTTGTGCCTAATTGTGCTTGTTTAAGAAGACCGTGCCATTTATTTTTATGCCAATCGCCCAATAAGGTGAGGTTTGCCGACACAGGAGATCCTTCTGAAGTAATAGTAAGTTGATGGTCACTTTGTTTGCCTTGAAGATTAAGTGCAATATTATTCACAGTGATTTCAGAGTTAGTTAGCTTGTCTAGGTGTAAATCAATAACGCCACTGTATTCGTTATCTTTTTTTATAACCCCAGAGCTATGCAGCGAAGATAATGAAAATGCTTGCCATCTAAGTTTAGGGCTATTTAATTGGTAGATAATAGAAGGGTGCTGCATATTGCCAGTTAGCTTGAGGTGTCCAGATACCATACCTGCTAAGTCAGGGTGTAACTGGTTTAAGTCAGAACCATTAAATGACGCTTTAAGATCCCATTGTTTAGCCAGAGTGCCACTAATATGTAAGGCATTGGCGCCAACAGTTAGCTCTGTGTTTTGGAATTGCCATTGTTTATTGCTATTGCCATCTAATTTTCCCTTGAGTTTTACTGGATGATTTCGTAGCGTTCCCTCAGCTAATGCATTGGAGATAGTGATAAACCAGCCTTCCTTTGTTGTATAAAAATGATGGTTTATTACACCACTAATCTTTCCCGGTAACTCTGGCATCCAAAAACCAGGATTAAATCTTTGCAAGTTAATGGTTCCTTGCCAGTCTAGATTATCCGCCCAATTCAGTTTGCCTTTGATCGTAGCATTACCTTCATTTGTTTTCAGTTTTGCTGAATCCAAAAACAGTCGATGTCTATTACCAGTGCCGTCAATGCTTAAATAAATAGGTGGCTGTTTTGATGCTGAAAGATGGGTATTCAACTGGAAAGTATACTGAGATAGGTTGCCTATGGCCGTTGCACAACCGTTGTGTATATGAATAGCGGGCATTTTTCCAGTCAATAACCACTGTAACTTCTGCCAGTCCAGCGTTAGATTAAAGGGCAATTGATCTTTAAGTGGAGCTATTGTACCAGTCAAGAATGCATTATTTGTTCCGTTAATATTTAGGCGGACGTTTAACTGGTTGAGGTTGCCAGTTAATGAGCCATGGATTGTTTGATTTTCAAGCAGGTTAGCACTCAGGGCTTTGTGTAATGTTGCATCAAGGGTCAAATCAACAGGATAGGAACCGGTCAAGCGCATTGACCCCGATAGTTTTAAGTCAGTTATAGGGTGTTGGATAGCAAGTGTCTGTAGGGTAATTTCATGTTTTGAGCTTGTAAATGCAACGGTTATATGAGGGATTTGTTCTTTTTCAAACCGGCTATCTATGAATTGGAGATTTGCTGCTTTGATATTAAAAGGCAGGTCAATGGCAGGTAATGCAATAGTTGTTTTTATGGAGTGTTTAACGTTCTGGGATTGTTTTTCTGCCGTATCAATCGTTAATTGCTTGATGACACCGTCTTTTATTGTCATGACGTTGTTATTAAATGTTAAACCGGTATCTATGTGGCTAAAGCTAACATGTAGGCCATTATTGTAAAGATTGAAATGGTTGATATTAATTTTATGGATATCAATAGGAAAAGGAGATGTGAATGCATCTTTTGCATTGGCTTTATCTTGGGCTCTATTTTTTTCGTTAGGTACAGTAACTAGTTGAATCGATGGATTTAAAATATCAAACTGAGTTATTTTTACACGCTGTTTCAAAAAGCTAGATAATTGCCAGTTGACAGATATACGATCAGCTTTGGCAGTAATTGCAGGATTACTCCAAGTAAATTTTTCGATAGCAAATCGTCTTCCAATGCAACCTTCAACTAGCTCTCCTTTTAGTTGTGGAATCCAATGCTGTATTTGATGCCAAATCAGCAGGCTGCCAGTATGAGTAAATAGCAATAAAAGCACTAAGGAAAGAAAAATGCACAATGACATCAAGCTTCTAGTCAGCCACTTCATAGCTCTGAAGCCATGGTAAAGTGAAATTGCCAAGGCTTACCTTGTTCTTTAATAGCGCAGGCAATGTCGAGCTTTAATTGCCCTATTGGTGTGACCCAGCGAATGCCAAAGCCAGTACCGACTGCCCACTTATCTTTGTAATTATTTGTAACTGTACCAGTATCAATAAAGCTGGCGAGACGCCATTTTGGAGCAAGTAAATAGTTATACTCAATACTGCCCACTGTCATGTAGCGACCACCAGTTAAATTACCGTCTTTATCCACTGGAGAAATGCTTTGATAAGAATAGCCTCTCACAGACTGATCGCCACCGCTAAAAAAGCGATAAGAGGGTGGTATGTCAGCAATATTATCTAGCTGTAAAATAACACCCTGTTCAATGCGGGTGATCATGCGGTGCTTTTTGTAGTAAGTACGCAGCCATTTGCTTCGACCCCATAGTTTTATAAAGTTAGCAGAAGACCCCCATAGTTTGTTAGAGAACTCTATTTTTGCTAATTCTTGATCACCCCAATAAGGATCTATACCACCTCTGACACGGCCACGACTAAGCGATATGCCTGGTACTAATAAGAGGCTATTATCGCTTTGGTTACCTTGGGTGTAGCTCTCATAATCAATGCGAAAGAATAGATCGTGATCCCAGCTGCCTTTTCTTGTTAAAGAGCGTTTATGCCAACGATGAATTGAGGTCGTCAAGAGATGGCTGTAAGTATCTTCGAGGTTTTTTTTCTGATAGCCCAGTTGCAGGTTATAGTATTCTTGCAACGGGTTCCCATCGGGAATTTTGTAGCTTGATGTTAACTCATTTGTGGTTCTGGAAATTTTAACTTCATTAGTTAAGCTGTTGCCGTGCTCGTTTGCCCATGGTTTTTTCCAGCTGGCTGAAAAGCGAGGGCCTTCGTCTGTTGAAAAGCCAGCACCTACTTCAAACTCGTGTGCCAGCTTAGGTGTAACACTAATATAGATAGGTACTTTGTAATCATCAATATGCTGCCTTTGTGGGTAGATATTAACTTGTGAAAAGTAGCCTGTGGATAAAATTGACTGTGTTAATTTTCCTATTGATGCTGCACTGTAAGGCGTGCCTGATTTTATATCAACCATCGTACTCAATAATTTTTGTATAGCTGGTGCCATTTTGCCATAGTTAATTTGACCAAATGTATAACGTTTTCCGGAATCAAAGGTAAGGTAAATGATGGCGATTTTTTTTTCAGGGTATACGTCAATACGGTGTTTGCTGATTTTGGCATCAAAATAACCACGAGCTGCACCAAGACCAGATAATTCGCTTTTCAACGATTCATATTGACCATCATTAAGCTGAAAACCTTCCTGTAAAGGCGAATGTTGCAGAAGATTAGTAAATGCTGAATCTTTTGCAGCATCACCCAGTAACATGATATGAAGGCGCTTTATGATCACAGGTTCTCTAGGGTTAATTTGGATTAACACCTTACGGTTATCTGCTGCTGATAGCTGAACCGTTATATCTGGTTGGTAGTAGCCCAAAGCCTGTAGAGCTTGGTTAACGGCTTGAATAATTCGTGACTTATGACTGTTAAATTGTTTGGGTTCTATAGCGGGTAATGCTTTAAGGTAAAGGAGAGCATTTTTCTTTAACTCACCTTTAATACCTTCTACTTCCCACGTTAATGGCATGGCTTGAGAGTTAATAGGAACCATCGTTAGAAATAGGCTAATTATCATAGCTATGGTCTGCGCTATATGGTTTTTTCCTTTTATGCCCTGTGAGCTAATAATCATAGTGATCAAGGAAAACCTCGTATTTTAGCTTAGAGCTATGCCGATAACCGGGCCACAAACCGTAAGTAATAGGTATGGGAGATTGCTGGGAAAAAATAATCAACAGTCTCTTACTATGCACGGTTGCATTACATTCGGATATATTTCTTCTCACCCATTCCGACAAAACCATCAAAGCAAACTGTGGGTCCATCAACGGTCTTAATGAACCCAGAAAATAAGCCTGTAGGGCCATGATAACGTGTTTTTATAAGACCTAGATTGAGATAGTTAAGCACATCAGCACGGGGAGTAAAGGTTAAATCAATCAGTTTATATGAGTCCTTAATTTGCCACTTTCCCTGCACTCCCTGTGGCCGAACGATGGATATGGGGGGTAACGGATACATCTTTCCATCAAACCATAGGCAGTTTTCATTAAACTGCTCTTGATCTTTAACTTGGTTATTGGTGAGATTAAAACCTTGCAAAATACCCTCACTACCACGACCAAGCGCTGTTGCCCAATCATATTGCATGGTATAGGGATAAAATCCTTTATGGTCATCCATGATCATGCAGGTATGCTCTGAAGCATAGTTAAATTTTTTATTATTGATATAAACGTACCCTTCAGCGGTCATTAATGCCTTATGCGAATAAAGCGGTCTATTGTCTCCAAGTGGTGAAATGGTAACAATGGGTTCAGTAAGGTAGTGGCCACAGAAAGTTCCCTGCAGGTTAGGCTGATTCTTGAAATGATTTGCTGAAAACGAAACAGTGACTTTATGTGTCTGGAGCTGGTTTTTGATATCAAGCGTCAAGTGAGGACTATGATAATAATAGTGACTATCAGTGAGACCGCTAGGAGTCGTTAATTTCCAGAAGGGCACTTTGTGTTGGTAAACATACATGCGCTCTGTCTGGCGATTAAACGCCATAATAATTGCGGTGCCTATTGTTTTAGTATTGTATACAGCTATACAGAAAAACCAATGTTCACAAAGTAGTTGAATCGCCTCCCATTCTTTTAAGCGGAAATTATTTAGCTTGGTAGGCAGAGGTAATCCTAGTGGGCGCCTTGTTTCAAGTAAATTAATTTTTTTTATTTCGCTGCTGAATGTGCCAAAATTGCAAACGCCTGCTGTAACGGCTTCTGTAGGTGATGGCAGTATCTCTCGTTTATAATGATGCATGTTGGATAAATAGCCTTCAGATTAAGCGTAACGATACAGAGAGTAATATGCATTTTATTGCTTGAATAACTATAATAACTTCAATGTAATCCGCATAAAAACATAAGCATTAATAATACTTTCCAAAACTATTTTATTGTCTTAATGTATGCAAAAAATATACAGCAGAATTTTTGTATTTGTGTCTCATTAAGCAAAAATCTAGAGGTACTTTATGAAGCGTTATTCTTTTTCTCATGGGCTTATCTGTGCCGCAATTGCTGCGGTGGTAAGCACCAGCGCTATGGCGAATTCAGTAGTAGAGAAAGGTTTTACTTTTTCTCTAGGTGGTGCTTATAACTGGCTTGATAGCTCTCGCCAACTTGATAACGGCTTGGCGCCAGAGCTTGGCATTGGCTACCGATTTGATAATCGCTGGAGCATAGAGGGTGTTTACTCGCAATACAGAACAGACAGTAACAGCAAAGGCAAAGCTAAACTTAAAGACTACAGGGTTGATGCCTTTTATGATTTGCGACCATGGGACGGAAGCTGGACGCCTTATACTGTCGCCAGTGCTGGCCATTTCACAGAAGATTTTGATAATTTCAGCAATAATGATGATACGCGTTTGGGTTTAGGCGTTGGTGTTCGTAAGGCGCTGATGCCAAATTTATCGCTAAGAGCAGATATCCGAGCTATTCGCAGTCTTAATAATAATAACACTGAAAGCATGGCCAACGTTGCGCTGACATGGACATTTGGCTCTTCTTCTCAGCCAAGTCAGCCTGCAATCGTAGAAGATCAATATCAGCAGCCTGATCAGCAAGCTGCCGTTGCACCTGTAGCTGTAGACAGCGATAAAGATGGCATAGCTGATAGTCAGGATTTGTGCCCGAACTCTCCAGCTGGCAGTAAGGTCGACTCAACAGGTTGCATTCCTAAAAAGAGCATCGATATGAGGGTACAGTTTGGCTTTGATTCAGATCAGATCAGTTCAGCTGAACTTAATCATGTTGCTAAAATCAGTGAATTTCTGAAGCGGTATCCAGACGTTCGCATACGTGTTGTTGGCTATACAGATAATGAAGGGACAGCTGAGTATAATCAAAATCTAGCACAACGGCGTGCAGAAAAAGTCCGTGATCTTTTAATCAGTCAATACGGTGTTAAGGCTGATCGTATTGAAGCAGTCGGTAAGGGAGAAAGCGATCCTATAGCAGATAATACAACGCCTGAAGGTCGCCAGAAAAATCGCCGAGTGATTGCTGAAATGCTGCATTAATAGTGATTTCAGATTAAGTCTATGACAAGGGGCAGATAATTCACTCTGCCCTGTTGTTGATCACTCCTGCTTTAGCGCTTCTTTTAAATATTGCTCTGCTTCTATTTCATTGTCTGATACTAGCTCTTTATGGGCAAAGAGTGTTTTAACGGCTGAATCTTTTAGCATGCGCTGTAGCCAGTAGCGGTACCATTCATTAAAGTCTGCTGGTTCGTAGGCGCCATTCGCATTGATAATAATTTTATAGGACTTGATAAGTTCTGGCTTTTTTCCGCTCCCGGGGTCGGTGTGGAAATAAATGCCAGGCTTTAAGTCTTCATAGCCTGGCTTGCGCACGGTACGAGTAAAAATAGAAAGCTGCATTGCCGCAGCCCACAGTTGGCGTTGATTGGAGAATGTAATTTTTATTTTGGCCTGGGCCATTGGTTGTTGCTCTTTAGATAATCGAAACTCAAGCAACTCAGCTTTACAAGGGTATTTTCGGACAGTTAGCTGCCCATCTGCTTTTGGTTTGCTATCAGACCATGCTTTAAACTGCCTGATGCGTTCTTCTAGCAGAGTCCTTATCTGCTTTTGCTCACTAATCATCCGTATTACTCCTGTCTCTTATGTTTGGTTTTCAGGGTAAATACGACATAATATCTCTATTTATCGGATCGCTGTCCAGTCCCTTTTCATAGCATTAGGCAAGGTTACGATATAGACATTGCATTTTCTAACTGTATATAACTGAAGCGTGGGAAAAAGAATTATAGTGAGTTGAGAGCTTTGCATGATCCGATCAACTCCGCCGTTTTAAGCTCAATGACAAAATTTTCGCAGTCTTTTGTATTAACCAGCTTAGGAAATTGAATTTTTAGATCATGTTCTGCTCATATTT
>JAQYUY010000112.1 GCA_028728195.1 Endozoicomonas sp. (ex Botrylloides leachii) | reverse complement strand
CTAGAAATGAAACAGGCAGCTATTATGAAGGTGCATTGGCTTTAGATAATGTTTTATCTTTGGCTCAAGGTGGTGTGCAAAGACGACCTGGTCTACGGTATATCGACACTGTGGCCGAAGATGGGTTACTTATCCCTTACTCATTCAATAAAAATCAACGCTATTCTATTTTCATTGGTTTGATAGATATCCTCATTTACCGCTTGGGCACTGATGGTATTTACTCAAGGATTCAAACGCTAGCCAGCCCTTACACTTCATTAGAAGATGTTAAACAAATCAAGTCCTCTTTTTCCGGTGATGTGGTGCTGCTGGTTCATCCGGACTATCCACCTAAGCGTTTATTTCGTGGGGCATCCGACAACTGGTCTATCTCTAATCAAACGTTTGATGTTGTCCCAAAATGGAATTTTGACGATGCCGATAGTCCCGCTGGATCAGATTGCATAATTTATTTTACTGATTCAGGTTTAACGGTTAATAGTCAATTGACAGTCGGGTTGAATGGCTTTTTTACTGATCCATTTACTAATACAGAAAACAATCTAATACAGGCAGTTAGTCAATTACCGAATATCCATACGGGTCCTGATAATATCTCAGTGGTCTCAAACCCTACCGAACGTGTCTTAACGTTAAAAGGAAAGAACCAAGATGAATATATCGTAACAACGTATGTGACATCGGGACCAGGTACTTATACCTACACGATCAATACGCAAGGATCATCTAAGAAAGAACCCGTGTGGAGCGCCACTAGGGGCTATCCAGCGGCAGTGGCCTTCTTTGCTGGTAGGTTATGGCTAGGTGGTATGCGATCAGTGCCTGCTACTTTATATGGCTCTAGATCGTTGGACTATTTTAACTTTGACGAAGGTACCGCACTAGATCATCAAGCCATTGGTGTGGGTGTGTCATCTAATCAAATCAATCCAATTCTGCATATCGTCGGTGGTCGTAATCTTCAGGTACTAACAGAAGGCGGTGAATACGGTTTAACTAATGATTCTTTAACACCAACGAAAGCTAATTTATTTGAGCAAACCAATAACGGATCATCAGCGTGCCGCCCTGCGTCAGTGCAAGGTCAAACCTTTTTCGTTAGAGCTGACGGCAAATCATTGATTGGCTTTGTTTATCAGCGCTCGCAGCAAAGTTACGTATCGTATAATTCAAGTATATTGAACCCTAGCATCATTAAAGACCCGCAAACAATGACCGTGCTAAAAGGGTTAAAAGGCAATGATGCCACCTATATCATCATGGTTAACAACGATGGTACGCTAACCATCCTTAATGTATTGATTTCTGAAGGCATTTTATCTTTTACTACAGCCGATACCCAAGGTGAGTTTCTATCAGTATCATCCAATATTGATGATGTGATGTTTCTGGTTAAGCGTAACATTAATGGTGCGGATGAATATTATGTTGAGCAATTCGACGAAAGCTTAATTACCGATAGCGCGATAACATCTCCAACATCCCCGTTAAATGCCTCGCGATTAATAGGTGAAACCGTTGATCTTGTGACCGATGGCGCTTATAGGCAATCTGAGCCAGCTAGCGCGTCCATGAGCGACCCCTATGGTGCTACACCCGTTGAGGTTGGATTGCGTTTTGAAACCAAAATCGTACCAATGCCAGCCACTTTAAATCCTGGTAATAATAAAGCGTTTGGCGATCCCATAAGAATAAGTCGGGTATCGGTTCTCACGGATGGGAACGGTATCCGCGTTCAAGGAAAATTAGCACGACACATTGAAACCGATTCGCTTCAAGGTGCGTATTTGTATCAATATAGAACCCTTGGTTGGCGTAACCTACCAACGCTTTCGATTACGCAAAACGATCCCGCACCGATTACTATATTATCTGTGCAACTGGAGGTGAACATCTAATGAATCCTTTATCAGCGATGTTATTCTTATCGGGCTTTATGAAAGTGTTTACCGCTGAAGAACAAAATAGAGCCGTACAGAGGCAGCTTGATGAGCAAGCCGACCAAGTGGAACAAGCGGCTAAAAACCAAAAGCTAGCTAGGTTAACGGCACTTAATAAAAGCCTAGGCCATGAGATACAACAGGCAGGTATGGGCGCAGGACTTCAAGGTTCACAGCATCAAGTAGCCCAAAATGACATCGATGCTTACAACTACGATGCTACCCAAATCGAAGGTAACGCCGCTAGCCGCGAACGCTCTATAGCTTATCAGCGTAAAGTTACACGATTCAACACTCGCGTTTCTGAGCTGGGCGGTTTGGTCGATAGCGGTTTAGCATATTATGAACCATCTGCATTAGGTAGATTGTAATGGCATATAGCGACACACAACGCGTTGGTTTTATGCCGTCATCGGTTGGCGGTGGTATCGATCTTAGACCGTTACAACAAGTTGCCGATGAGGCGTTACGCTTTGGTGCTAGGGTTAATTTGCGCAACCAAGAACAGCAACAAAAGATAGATGCAGCTAACACTGAGCGCCAAGCGGCCGAAGATTTTTTATCCGGTAAGAAAAACGATATCAAGCAGATAAAAACTGCCCATGACCTTGTTTATAGCAACGCCTATAACAAGTTCCAACTGACTTCGATCAATACCCAATCGCAAAATACCTTATCGGCGCTGGCGGCTGACAATCAGCAAAACCCTAAATCGTTTATGAACGGTGCGCAAGCTTATAAAAAAGCTGTGTTGGATGATGATTCATTAGCGCCTGAAGTTAAGATTGCCGCGTCTCATATGATGGATAGCGCTATAGGTTCTTTTTATAGCCGAATAGAAGGCGTCCATCAAGCCAGTGTTTCGGCTGAGGCCGCTAAACATGGGGCTATCTATACCCAAGATACATTGAGTCGTGCAACGGATTATATGCGCTCGGGCGACATGGGTAATGCCATACTGCAATATGACAGTGGTTTGCGTAACATCACTACGGGTAATTGGTTCTCTACACCTGAAGCTAAACAGGCCGCTATAGACGATTATAAGAAAGCCGGTGCTGTAAATCTTATTAGCCAAATGGCGATTAACGCAGGTAAGGGCGAAGATGGCAGCGACTACAACGTCGCGGACGGATTGAAATTCATCAATGCCTTTAAGTCTGGCAACTTGCCTAAGAACCAAGCAGTTGCGGTTAATAATTTACTTAAAGGAACTGGACTGACCAGAAACCAGCTCGGCGATATAATGAAAACGGGTGTGATGAAACAGTATCAAACCAGTCAAGCGATTGCGTCTTATGATCACGTGCAGCAAATTCAAAAGAATAACGAAATTTATAATTCAATATTCCCTAAGTTGATGACAGGTGAAATGAGTCAATCAGCCGCTATTGCACAAGCGCAAGCACAAGGCGGGGATGCTAACTTGATGGTTAAGATAGCGACGTTCGCACCTAAGGCCTATAGCGCGTTGCATGATGATACTGCTAGCAAATTGAAGCTTGATACTGCTGTAGTCAATGGTACGCTTACAGCAGATATGATATCCCATACACAGGGTTTAAGCGTAGAGTCACATCGCTATTATTTGACTAAATTAAAATCCATGGAAGACAAGACCTTATCGCAAGCACTGTCGATTGCTAAGCAACAATTAGGCGCAGCCTCTTTGGTTGCGGGAAGTGCGGCACAAAAGGCAGCTGGTCGTTCCAGTGATAAGATGATTAATTATTACAACAAATTAGTCGCTGAAGGTAAGCCTATTAATGTATCCGATCTGGTAAGCCATGGCTTGAAAAATGTTAATCAAATATTGGGTGTTGAATCTGCAATGGACAATGCACGCCATGTGATTGCCCATATGAATAATTTAGGTCAAGGCACATTATTATCTATCACGCGCGCTAGTGTGAACGGGGTTAATGTTAACTATTATAATGAATCGCCAGATAGCCGCTTAGCGCGTATGATATCTTTTATGAAGACGGATGATTTCAGGTCATTGAAACAAAACGAGAAAAATAAATTCAAAGCCGCTGTGACTGAGTTGCAAAAGTCTATGGAAATATCTAACGAAGCAAAGGCAGAATTAACTAATGGCTGATTTAGAATTGATCCCGCAGCCCCATGACCAGTACACCGTATCACCAAGCGGCGGTACAAACTCATCCGGTCAACAAGATGCCGAAACAGATTACGACCCTTATAAAGATGACAACTTTAAATATGCAGCTGAATACCTTTATCATTTCAATAACTCACAGAACCCAGGATTTAAACAACTTACAGGCGATAAAGCCGTTGAGTGGGGTATAAACCAAGCTCGATGGAATTCAGCTAACCTAACCAGTATGACAAAGCAGGTTGGTCATATCTTAACATCTCGTGATCGTATGGCAGCTAATGCATGGCATACGTTAATGAACGGCTATAATAAATCGCCTACCACATTTTCTGGCGCTGTCAGCTTCGCCGGCGAAATGCTAGCCGACCCAATCGGACTAGCGGCAGGTTTTGCTGGCGGGGGTGTTGTAGCCAAAGCCGCTTCGACTATATTCAGTAAAGAGCTATCGCATTTAGTCATGCAACATATGGCGGGCCAAGTAACTAAACCCGCTGTATGGGCAGCATCTCAATCGGGTATAGAATCTGGATACGACGATTACGCAAAGCAAGCCACTGATAATGTAATGCTCGATGCTGAAGGTAAAAAGTCCTCTATTAATAAAACAGAATTGGCAACCGCTACAGGTGTTGGCACTGTTTTTGGCGCAGCACTTGGCGCAGTTGGTGGCCTTGTATCTAAGGAGCTAGGAAAAGCGGTAGGACGATGGACAGACAATATTGATGATATGGTCGATTCCCAAGAAAAGAAATTTAGCAACGCGTACTTAAACGACGTTAAAGGTATAAAAAACCTATTCGAAAGTATCCATAACCACGATTCCAATAATACTACCGACGCAGAGGCTAACAATGTTTGAAAAGCTATTAAGTAATTTAGAGCGAAAAGCTTCTGAAGTTGCCAAGAAAACTGTTAGTAAAAATGAATCTGATCCGTCTGTATCCGTAAATGCTGACGGGTCAGTTACACAACAGCAGGACAATGCTGCGCACGAAGCCGGTGCAGCGCATGCTGTATTAGACGCGATAAACCATCCAGAAGAAAACAACCTGATGGCTGAGGCCGCTAAGCAGTTTGAGCAAGATGCAGCGAATAAGCAAGAGGGCGAAGCATTAAAGAAAGTTGCTGACCAATCTATTAAGAATAAAGAACGCGTCAAAAGCATGATGGGTATTGGTACGGACGTTGATAAAACGGCCGAATACCTGAAAGATTTACAAAGCACTAAACCCGTGACAGGTGATAAACCGCCAGAGATTAGGGCTAATTTATCTCAGTTAAACGTGGGCGCTGATACTGACTACGGTGATCTTACCCGTCGGCTATTAGAAAACAATAAAGAAATATTTTCTTATTATCAAAATAAACAATCTTTACCCAGTATGGTTGAAGATGCACAAAAGTATGGATTGGATAATATCTTAAATGACATTCTTGCAAGGGATCCTTCTGGTAAAATAGATGAGAAACAAACCATTGGTGGTATCATCCTTACTGGCCAAATGCACAAACAAGCGCAAGAAGCTTTAACGAAAGCCAATTTGCCTAGCGCCACGCTAAATGACACATTAGATGCAGCCCAAAAATCTAGCGCCGCTTCGTTAATGCACGCTGCTGTATCCGGTCAAAATTCCCAAGCTGGTAGGATGCTAGGCGCGTTGAGCGTTGTTCAAAAAACATTAGACCTAGCCAAACCAATAAGCCAAGATCAAATCGACGCTACATTAAATCTGCAAAGTTTAATTCAAAATATCAGTAAAGAAAAAGACATGACTGGTAAGGACATGTTAACTGGTGCTATTAATAACCCTATGGCGCAAGCAGAAGGTGAAGCAGGTCAAAGTGTTGTTGATACCTTAAAGAATAATCAAATCAGAGATATTGCACGCTTACTAGATGACCCTGAAAAAGCCGATCAAGTCATTGCTGCCGCACAAGATCCGGCTATGCGAGATAAAGTTGCTCAATCAAAAGCTGCCCAACGTTTACTTAATGACGCTCAGCGCATTAAAGATGATCCAGAAGGTGCACAAAAGATATTAGAAGCATCTAAAGATCCTGTAGTACAGCAGGCAGTCGCTGAACACAGAAAAGCAAAACAAGTTTTAGCAGATCAAAGCAAAATCGAAGCAGACCCTGAAGCCGAAGCAGCTAGGCAGTTAGCGGCCAATGACCCTGAAACATTAAAACAGATAGGTGATTACCGCAAAGCAAAATCCGTTTTAGATCAAGTTAAGAAGATAACAGATGATCCAGAAAAGACTAAGGCTATTCTGGATGCGGCAGCTGATCCTGAGAATCTAAAACGTATCAAAGAGTTTGGCGACGCAAGATCTGTAGTAGCACGGCTTTCTAAAATAGATGAGGACCCAGAAAAGACTAAATCTATTTTAGAAGCGGCACAAGATCCCGAGTTAAAAGAAAAACTGCGCATATATAATGCTGCACAAAGCAAACTGGCCGAGCTCAAAAAGATAACTGATAATCCAGAAAAAACAAAAGAAATTCTGGATGCTGCACAAAATCCTGAAAATTTAAAAAAGATAGAAGACGTCAGAGACGCTCAGGCGATAGTGACTAGGCTTTCAAAGATAGATGAGGATCCCGAAAAGACTAAAGCTATCTTGGAAGCTGCTAAAGATCCAGAGTTAAAAGAAAAGCTACGTACCTACAAAGCTGCGCAAAGCAAATTGGCCGAGCTGAAAAAGATAACCAAAGATCCTGAAAAGACTAAAGCCATTCTTGATGCTGCTAAAGATCCAGAGAATCTGAAACGGATTGAGAATTTCAAAGAAGCTAAGGCCATAACCGATAAGCTTGCGACCATAGATGCTGATCCAGAAAAGACCAAAGCCATTTTAGAGGCTGCTAAAGACCCTGATCTAAAAGAAAAACTTAGGGTATACAATAACGCTCAGCGCAAAGTGGCTGAGGCTAAAAAGATCACCGACGAACCAGAGAAAGCACAAGCGCTCATTGAGTCGGTAAAGGATCCGGCACTATTAGAAAAAATAGCAAAGAGCCGTAACGCACGTGGTTTGATTAGAGACTTTGGCGAAGTCGGTAAAGATCCTCAGAAGCTAAACGAACTCATGCAAACCATAGCTGATCCTGCTATGCAGAATGCATTAAAGGTCACGCGTCGAGCTATTAAAAAGATAAATGAGCCGCAAGCAGATCCCCTAGATTCAGCTAAAGCTGCTGTGGGCGCGGATGTACAAAATAAAGTCGATGGTGTGATGGAAGCCAGTAAGGGTGTTAATCCTGCCGACTCTGCTCAACTGGCAGACAATATCGCTAAAGGTCAATTGCAGGAAGCAGTACAAGCGTTACAAAACGTGACACCTAAGCAGCAAGCTAATTTAATCAACAAAGGTTGGTTATCTAAAATCACGGATGTTGCGCTTGAGTCTTATTATAATTATATCTTAAGTTCTCCTGCCACATTAGTACGAAATTTCATGGGAAACTTAAGTAACCTATCGTTAGATATCGCTGGCAGGTTTGGCGGTTCACTTGTTTCCACATTACGACAACAAGCCTCAGGTATTATCGGTGCTTCCGCAGACGAGGGTGCTACGCTTAGAGATGCATTAAACCACAGCAAAGGTTTAATGGATGGCATAAGCGATGGCTATTACGCCTTGATGCATACCATTAGAACAGGTGACACGCTGTATAATGGTAGTAAATTAGATGTTAATAATAAGGCGATAAGCTCTGATGCTTTGGGGATATCAAATCAAAGTGCAAGCGGGCGCGCTGCTGGGATGATTGTAGATGCTATTGGTAATTACGTAAGATTACCTACACGTGGTATGCACGCCACCGATGAATTATTCAAAGCCGTAGCGCGTAAGGGTATGATACATTCCGCAGCAGCAAAAGAAGCTGATAGGCAATTGAAACTGATGTCTATGGCTGGCGCTAGCATGGATCAACAATCAGCTAGATATGACGATATCATGAAAGCTGTTATAGATAATCCCCCCGATGATATACGCCTGCAAGCAGAAGACTATGCCAAGCGAATGAATTACAGTGAAGATTTAACAGGTCATGCCGCTAGATTGTTTGGTTCGATTATCTTTACTCATCCTATTACGCGTTTTCTTTATTTACCGTTTGTAAAAACGCCTTACAATATGATGAAACAATTCGTACAAACACAAGTGGTTGGTGCTAGATTCGTAACCGTAGCTAGTGCAAACGCGTTATTAACCGGATTAAAAAAGTTAAGCCGAGGCGCGATCGATAAGCCATTGAGCAATCCATACGGAGAAATCCCTACGGCCGAAGGTGATATGCACGTAGCTAAAATGGCTATGGGATGGGGGACAGCCTTTTCTATCGGCAGTTTGTTACATAGAAATAACATTACCCTGACAGGTAAAGAGCCATCCAATCCCAAAGCCGCGGCAGCATGGCGGCGTATGGGCGTAGCGCCTTATTCATGTGTGCTTAAAAAGCCCGACGGCAGTTACCGATCCTATTCATACAGCGGTTGGTCTGAACCTTTCGGTTATTACTTAGGTGCATTAGCTAATGCCCAATTCGCTTGGAATACTTATCAAGATACAGAGCACGATCCTATTGCAGGCGCAGGGGCGCTATTCTTATCCACAGGCGATATGGTTTTGAATCAACCATTCCTACAAGGCGCTGCCAAGTTTTTTGAATTGTTTCAATCTAGCTCTACTGAATCAGCGATGGAAAACCTAGAGCGCACTGCAGGCCAAGCTGCAGGTGAACTGGGTGCGTCGTTCTTACCCTTATCAGATAGGGCGCCAAAAAGTATTTTAGAGGCGATGGCTGATCCATCTAAGATGGGTAACCCTGTAGCTGTGGATAACATTACTCGCGATAATACCTTCGGTACAACGTTAACCAATACCGCAGCCATTGCTTTTATTAAGAGTATGGCCGATGCACCGTACTTTAACATAAAGCAAACGCCTGCCATTAATTATTGGGGCGAGCAAATAGATTATACTAAAGGTAAATTAGAGGCTGCATTTAATCCGGTGCGTATACTGGATGGTGAATACAGCGATGTTGACCAAGCGTTGATTAAAGATCGCATAGGGTTACCCATCCCAAGTTATAAAGTCGGTCAGGTTGAAATGACCCCAACAGAACGAAGCGATTTATTTAGCTATGCCAATGCGATTAAGATCAATGGTAAGCAAATGAAGGACGCCTTGCGCGCTGTCATACAAAGCCCTGCTTATCAAAACGCTAATTCATTTGATGATAGACAATCGCTACTGGGATCAATGGCCAATAAGTATTTAAGAAAAGCTAGGAAAATGGTTGTATCAAACGACCCTGAACGATTTAAAAAAGCTGACCCAGTACAACTTGAGCAACAAGGATCTATACGATAATGGCACATGTAACGATACCCCCATACGCGCCGATTACTTACACGGCCACGGCGTCTCAAACTGATTTCCCAGTACCGTTTCCTTTCTTTGATGTTGAGTCACTTAAAGTATATCGACACAACGCTGGAACGGAACCGGAGGAATCAGACTTATTGGTTCAAGGTACCGACTATACTGTGACGAATGTTGAGAACCCGAACCAAGGTTCTGACAACGCCATGGTTGTTTTAGCATCTGGTGCTACGGCTGGTGATCTTTATACGCTAAGACGTGCTATGACGTTTGAGCGTACCATTGATTACCCTAATTCATCACAACCGAGAGGCGATACACTTAATACCGACTTCGATAGACTATGGATTGCTACCCAGCAGAATCAATATCTATTTGAGCAACTCACTGGCTATACGATAGATAATCCATCACCTAGCCCGATACCTGTTTTCCCAACGGCTTCTGCTGGCCTTGGGTTGGTATGGGATACGACTGGAAATGTATTAGTCAATCAAGCGTTTCCAAATGAAGCTGTTGGTATCACATATGATGATACATCGGTACCGTTCACAGCTGCTAATGTGCAAGTCGCATTAGATCAAACCAATGTTCGAATCGATGGCTTGGCACCAGGCGGCGATCCACTTACTGATAGTAATATTGCAGATCAAGCCGATCTAAATGCAGGCACAGCAGACCAAGTATTAGACGCTGCATTGATTAAATCCGGTGGGTTTTTTCAAACCGATAGTTTAAATACACTGACTTCTTATACTGGCCTAACGACTGCCCCAAGTAATTCTACCCATTTGCTAACACCAACAAGTACTAATCGCCCTTCGGATGTTGATCCAGATGATTATGTGGCAACCGTTCTTGGGATACAAGCCACTGGTTCTAGAGTCGTTGCTATCAGAAGCTATGGTTCGACGCCTAGATCCTTTTTGATGTTATGGAATGGTACCGCATGGACAGTTAAAAAGATCGCGACAGGGGCGGCTGATGGGACGATTACAGCAGGGTCTGAAAACTGGATAAGCGCAGGCGATCTAAACGAATTCGGACTAGGTACACAAAACCCACCGGTTCAAAACAATTGGAATGTGCTTAATGATGTCAACGCTAATAGGCTTATTCAAGTATCGCCCAGTGCATCTAACCTACCAGCTGGTTCGCCGACAGGCGTAGGCTCTGCTGGCTTTGTACTAAAACCATCCGATGATCGTTCTATCGTTATTGCCGTTCAAGCCGATTACAATAATCCGAGAATTGTACTTAAAATTAAAGATACGGTATTAGGAATAAACGATTCGGGGTGGTTAGATGTTCCTATATTGATTAGCAGCGGATCTAATGCGAACGGTAATTACCGAGTCTATAGCGATGGATACAAAGAGTGCTGGTTTTTAACATCGAGCGTAGTGACGAGCTGGACGTTTCCAATTTCTTTTACCACAGCGCCGGCTATAAACTTGACGGCTGTAGGTAGCGGTTCAACGAGTGCGGCCAGCGTGTGGATTGTTACCGAGACATTAACAAGTGTCACTTTGAGTTCGGCGTTCGCTAGATCGTTTCACTTATTCGCGAAGGGTTATTAAAATGACGTGGTATTTCGATACAGTAAAATTGACACAAGCTATTCCGTATATTGATTTCCCAGTCGATAATCAGCCGGCTACCATAGCGACAATGACAGATGATACACATCCTTATTTAACAGACCCTACATGGTTAGCGCCTGATGGAACTAACACGCTAGGTTATGATGTAGGGTGGTCTGGTACCGATGTTATTCGTGTTGCTGTCCCACCACCTGTTTACACACCCGATGAACTGCGCGGACTAGCCACTACCGGAATAAAAGATTCACTTGTTAATTTTGTGCAATCGTTTATCGGTAACACGAATGCGAAAACAAGCGCTGAAAATGTATTAACCTATATCTCTGAACTAACAGATTACATAGCACTTAGCGACGAACAGATAGTTAATGCTGAACTTCCGACGCTTGATATTGTTGATCCAGTTCTAACCATTTCCGCTGGTCAAACACTACGAGTGCATTGTGCTGCACCGAATATAACATCTGGCAGAGTGTCGTTAGATATTATTAATGGTGATGCTATCTATCATACTTGCGTGCGTTTGTATAAGTTATCAGTATCATCTGATGATTGGATGTTTGATCAATCAGCATTGTCGGGCGTTAAGCCTGCTATAGAATTATCCGTCACTAACGGCAATCTGCTAGTGACGAATAATGAAGCAACGGATATACAAGTAACAACTTACATAGGATAAAAATCATGGCAGAACAACCCTTTAAGGTCGAAGCACTCGACATCAACACGCTAGAGCTCACGGACAATTCCGGTGCGCTAGAGATTAATGGCGAAGCGATTGCGATGGCTTCGGACATTGCGCTATCGGATTACAGTGCGCTAACCATTACAGGCACAGGGTCATTTGACGGGGCTTACACACGTAATGCCAACCAGTTCTCACTGGATGGCGATACAGCGTTTAGCGGCAATGCGTTATTCAACGCTAACTCAGGCTATTATTATTTCATTAAAGATGGTGACAATACGACCGCTGTCATCTATTCTGAAGGGGATACAGCTTGGGCAGCAGTAGCGAAGGCGGGTTTTGATTTCTCAACTATTGCTGATAATGATCCACTCGGCTCACCGAATAGCGTAAGCACATTCGGCAATGATTCAACGGCTTATGAAAACGGAGTCAACCAACCAACAGCGAATGCGACGTTCGTGTATGGTGGAAGCAATAGCCCTATTGGCGAAGCGCTGGCGGGTAAGGAACCAACTATTACGGCTGGCACTACCAGTCAATACTGGCGTGGAGATAAGTCTTGGCAGACGCTTGATCAAACTGCCGTTGGTCTTGCTAATGTCGACGATACTAGCGACGCCGATAAACCCGTTTCCACAGCACAGCAAACCGCACTTGACGCTAAGGCCAGTAGCGCCACATTAGCATCTAATGCAAACGGTGACGGTGCATCTTTGATCGGTATCGAGGATGCAGACGGACGCTACAACGCCACTGAAGTTGAAGGCGCGTTGGCAGAAGTTAAAGCATTAGCTGATCAGAACTCGCTGGGACTAGGAGCCTTCTGGGGCGAAGTCGTTACGGCTGCTACTAGCAATGTC
>JAQYUY010000111.1 GCA_028728195.1 Endozoicomonas sp. (ex Botrylloides leachii) | reverse complement strand
TGTCAATGCTTATCATAGCCAATTGAAAAGCTGGATAAATAACTGGTTTAAAGGTGTTGCAACAAAGAATCTCTCAAAATATCTGGGCTGGAGGCGAGCATTGACTGGTGGAGGACTGACGCTGTCTTCTTTTATCGAAAAAATAGCGGGGCATTGGGTTTATCAACTACCGAGCTGAACAGCCCCCAGGCATTAGCTGGCAATAGATAGTACGTTATTTGCTAACTGATGGCGGGCTACAAAACTTTATAAGCCTAATCAAGAGGTAAAGAAAAGCCTTATGGATAGAAAAGCCTTAACAAAAGTTAAAGAATATTACGATTAAACGGCAAAGATATTTTATTATTAACTCATCAGTTTTCTTAGATAATTACACTATTATAGTTAACTTGCTATGTTTCCTTTGTCTCATCTAAACTTCTATATAAATAATGCGTTGATTATGGAAATGGATTTTATGGATCGCTCAGGAAATATACCACCCACCTCTCAAGGTTTAATGGAAAATCTAACAAAAGACCAACAACCAAGTAGAGGAAATGTACACACAGTGGATCCTGTTATCAACATTTCACGAGGAAAAGCGGAAGAGAAGCAGGATAGCCCTCTATCAGAGCGAAAAGTTAGCAAAGAAAAAAGCCTAGGCCCTTCTGTTATCAAGGCTCCTAAACATAAAAAACCCCATGATAATTATGGCTACATGGGTGGAGGAGCTGCCGCGATGATGGCAGGTGCTTCTATCTTAGCTCTCGTTCCTCCAGTAGCTGTCATAGGTATACCTATTTTTGTTATGGGCCTTATGGCGTTTGCCTATTCGTTTTGTAACTTTGATCAGCCCCAACAAGAATTCAATAATCAACAACAAGAGAATGATAAAAAACAGCGAGATAAGGATGATAAAGATAAAAGGGATAAAGACAAAAGCAGTTCAGGCAATGCTATTAGTGATGAAGCTGATGGGAAATTTATAGGAAGGCCAGTGGTTGATTTTTCTGGAGGGAAAGTTAAATTTCCTCCAAATAATCCCCAGCCTATTGATCCGCCACCTTTTAAAGAAGGGTATGTAGGCCCAAACTGGGAACAGATTTATAATGCTGCAACAATGTTAGGCATGCCACCTGTGCCTGCTAATCAGTTTATGAATGCATGTTTTGAGCATCTTGGTGATATCTCATCTCAGCCTGATAATAGTAAGCCTGAAGATGTTCTTAATATGCCATTAGCCATGGAATATGCTAATAAAGAACAACTAACGGCTGGTGACAAGCAAGGGAAAATGCCAAAAATTACAGGGATAGATTCTATGTTTAGTCCACCTGCCATTGTTTCAGATATAGGTTCATCTCAGGAAAGTCCTGTCATTATTAATGAGATCTACATGGGAGAAGAGCATGGATCAACTCATGAAGATAATGATTCTCTGACTCAGGAGGCCACGCTTCCCTTGAATATGAAGGGGGTAATTCCAGCAGAATCTATAGCGCAAATAAAAGAAAAGGCAACTAGAATAGAGGAAAAGGCTAAAAAAGAGTCAGAAAAATATTTCGATGATGATCATTAACATAATAAGAAAACAAACCCACTATAAAATTAAAAATAAACAATAAGATATGTGCCACTTTAATAAACTGAATAGATAGTTAGTTTTTAATATGATATAAAACAATTAATAAATTTAATGTGATTTATTAAATTACATGTCAGATATTAAAGCAATAATTCATTTTCTATTTTATTCCTGCCTTATTTACTACAATTAACCAATAGAGTATTTATTAATTAATAGACTTATATTTTAACAAGCACTTAATTAATAATATATTTTTCCATGGATTATTTATCCTTGAGACAAGGGACTAATTATGTCTACAGCGGGTACAAATATCTTACCAAGTACAATTTTTGATAATTCGTTGGATGATAAGCCAAATATTTATTTGGAACCAGAGTTAAAAGATCAACTAAAAAGCGAACTTAATTTAAATAATGATCAACTTAATGCTTTGATTACTACAAGTGGCCATGACATTTTAAATGAAGTTATGAACCCGATTGGTTTAAACAAAGAAGTAATGGCTGCACTTGATAGTGCTGATAAACTGAGTCCAATAACTAAAGAATTAGTTAATATCAGAGCACCTATTGCTATGACATCTGAAGTTAGCAACCCTAATAATTGGCAAAAAGATCAGTATATTGGGCCTGGTTCAATGTTTGTTAATAATTTTATTAATCCAACTCCTTTGGAATTGCCGGTTGATGACTTTGAACCTCCAATTAATTTAAAAAAGGTAAGTATTGATGCACTGGTAATGTCTGTTTTAACAAAGCGAGCTGAAATTATCGAGGTACAGCTACGAGATCAAATTTCATCTATACAATTGAAAAATTCTGAATTAGAAGTATCTAATGATTTTTTAGCTCGTAGTAAAGAAGGAAAAGCCAATGCGGGTGATAATACATCCACATTTACTGATGAGTTTATAGAGTACTGGGAAAGTATTGGCGCAGAATACCAAAGAAGTGATAGAGATGGTGGAGTTCCTGGTTTACAACACAGATCTGCTGACTGGGATGTCAACATAGAGGGCTTAAAAGCAAAAATTGAAGCATTAACTAGTCAATCACAGTTAGAAACAACAAAGTTACAACAAACTATAAATAAATTTAATCAAGCATTTGAGATGCTATCTAATTTTATTAACAAGTATTATCAATCTATTAATACAATTATTCAGAATTTACGTTAAGTTAAATGGGGGTATAATAGTGGATGTTGAAAACTTAATATCAGAAAATGACGATAATATTTACGAACAGGTTTTTCAATTTTTCAGTAAAGGAGGAACTTTCAAAGACCTTAAAAACATGAGTGAGGAAGCAATGGAGGCTATTTATTCTGTTGCGTATAGTTTATATGAAAGTGCGAAATATGATGAGTCTTTAAAAATATTTCAGTTTCTTTGTTTCTATGATCATTTTAATAAAAAATATTTTATGGGCCTAGGTGCTTGTCAGCAAATGCTTAAAAATTATGATAGCGCCATGGAAATATTTTCTTTTGTTACAGTCTTAGATTCTGAAGATCCTCGTTCTATGGTTTATCTTGGTGATTGCTACTTGGCCTTAGGTAAAAATAAGAAAGCTGAGGAATCATATAAAACAGCTATTATCTGGTCAGCTGACAATCCAGAGTATGATCAGGAAAGGCAGCGTGCTACCAATATGCTTGAAAATATTTAATAACTTTACTGGATAAGGAGTACAGTATGTCGTCAGTAGGCCAAACAGGAGATAATTCAGTAAATGTTTCAGGTTTAGACCAGAAACAAGTTTTAAATCCAGTGGATTTTTTTGATGAGCATGTTAAGAGAGGATATGATGGTAAAATATCACAATCACATAATGATATTTTATTAGAAGAAAAAATTCCTAATACCCATCGCTTAACAAGGCCTAAAGTAGAATCCTTTGATGTTAATGATCTTAGGAAAATGCAAGAAATATTATTAAAATCAGAAGAATCTATAGCTCAGTCTAATGATATAAAGAATATCGCCAAATTAAATTTTGAAGATGACCTAAGCCCTGAAGCTAACAAAATCAAGAATGATTTAAAGATTATGCAAGGTGTTAAAGAATTAGAAAATATGCTTGGCCATAAGCTTGAAGAATCAAAAAAAAATGAGTTGCTAAAATTTATGGCAGAGTCAGCAACTTTATCAAAGTTATCTGAAACAGAAGATATAAAGTCAAGTGAGATAGAAAATAAAAAAACATCGTCTAGTTTAGTAGAAAAAGATAAAATTGATAAACAAAATAATAAAACTACTGAATCAAAAGAAATAAAAAAACAAGTAGATGGTAATAACGATACTGATAAGATCTGGGATGATATTTGGTTATATATTAATGGTAATACTAGTGATGATGAGACTATTAACTTTTCTACTGAAGAAAAAAAACAGCTAGCACAGGCACAAAATAACTTCAATTTAGTTTTCGATAAAAACGGTTATGCTGATATAAGTGTTAAAGTAGGTGCTATTATTGATGGACCAAAAAAACTAATTGGTGAAATTAAAAGTGACTTTAGTAAACTCACTCGCTTAATGTCGGGTGATGGACAGCTTTGGGATACAGATGAAATTACAACAATACTAAGTGGTATTCAGCAAAAAATGCAGGATAATCGTCTTAAATTTGACCAAGAGACAATTAAAATTGGTCAAGTAGAAAGAGAACAGGTAAGTAAAGAAACGATTAATAAATTAAGAGAGCAAATTAAAAAAGATGAAGAGGCACGTAATGCATCATGGATCTCAAGAATTTTCGGTTTTATTGCATTAGCAGTAATGGCTGTAGCTACAGCCGCAGCATTTGCAACAGGTGTTGGTGCTGTTGCCGGTGCGGCGTTGATTGCAGCAATGGCCATGATGGTTGTGATGACGGTTGATCAGGAAATGGGGGGTTCACTCATTATGAAACCGCTAGCGCAATCAATTATGAATACATTTGGAATTGATGAGCAGACAGCCAACTGGATTGCGACCGCAATAATAATGGCAATTACTATTGCATTATCATTGGGCGGTAGCGCTGCCGCTACTGCGACAAAGGCTGCATCAAAAGCGGCTATTATGACTACAAGAGCAACGATGGTTGCTGGAGGTGCTACCAGTGTAGGTGAAGGAGCAGCAGGTATTGTATCTGGCGTTAAAAAATACGAAGCAGAACAATTAAAGGCTGATGCAAAGGAGTTAAATGCAAAGATGCTTAGAATACAAAAGCTAATTGATGATGCTACTGAGTCTATAGCGCAAGCATTAGAGGAATTGCAATCAGGGCATTCTAATATTGCGGAAATAATAGCAAATAATGATGATACAAAAAAGCGTATAGGTCGCAATATAAAAGGTAGTTAGTTATTTACTAAATCCATCCTGAGATCATTAAGAAGTACAGGAGTAAAATTTATGTCAAATGGCATACAGGGAACAAGTAACCAACCAGTCAATCTTGATACATCGTCGATAGATGAAACCGGAACAGCAAATAAGGCTGTTGGAAGTGGTTTAATTAATAGTGATGCTAAGCTTCAGATGATGCAGTCTAAGAAAGCCATCACCGGGTCACAATTAGCACACCGTCCCACGCTATTAAAGCCAAAAGACATAGGAATGAAAGCACAAGCTTCAGCTAACCAGGCTGCAAGTAATGATTTATCCGGGTTAGGAAAAATGACAGAGGCTGCTTCATCTAAAGTTGCGGCTGCTATGATGCGTGCTCAGGTAGGCATGCAAACGCCTGAGGATCAGAATCTATTTCGCCGAAATGCAAAGATCTTAGATGACGGTGCTGATTATATTGATAGTCTATTTAAAGGAAATAATCAGCTATCCAAAAATGAAAAAACTAATATTCTTGGCGGTCAAGGTTTTAATGATCAACAAATTGAAGATTTATTACTTTCACAGAGTGATCAGGCTGGTGTGAAATCAAAGATTCAGAAAAAGCATGGAGACACATATCATCAAAATTTGGCTGACCTGAAAAAAATGGGTTACGATGAAGACCAAGCTAAATTATTACTGATTCTTGGTGATGATAATATCATAAAAAATGATAAGAGAAAGTTAGAGATTTCTGGTCATTTTAAAGGTAATAATAATGCACAAAATTTAGCAAAAATGGGCTTTAATCAGAATCAAATTAACGATCTTTTAAATGGAAAGCAAGCAGCTCAAGGTCAAACAAAAAGTCGAACAGCCAATGAGCATCTATCAAGCTTAAATCAAAAAATGGGTTTTAGTGAGAAAGAAGCAAAAATTTTACTTGCCTCTGCACAGTCTGAAAAAGCTAATGAACAGTCAAATCTAATAAAACGACTCCAAAAAAATCATACTCAAGTGAGTAACAATATGAGGAGGTTGTCTAAAAATGCACAGCTTATGTCTAACTCACCGTCAAAGCCATTTCTTGAAGAACATTTAAAACAACAAGCAGATATTTTCATGGTGCTTGAACTAATACATGAAATGAGCGTAAAACAACGGCGCTTTGGTAGAGAAATGCGACAGTTAGAGCATGATTCCGCAATGAAAGAGACGCTTAAACAAGCTGATCATATTCGTAAAGCAGCTGTTATGCAGCTGGCTGCGGATTGTGTAAGTGGAGGCATGTCTATTGCTGGTGGCTTTATGTCTATGAGCGCAGGTTTGAAAGGTGCGTCCAAAAGCAAAAAAACAGCCGCTGGAAAGAAAGATGATATCTCGATTGATGATGTTCAAATATCAAAATCCGGTACAAAAAGAAGCAAGGAATCTAGTATAGATGGTACAGATAGTGCCCAAGGGAAACACCGTGAAAACTTAAAAAAAGAGCAATCCAAACAGAGAGAAGGTGATGAAGATATTAACCAAGCCAAACATTATGAAGATAAAAAACAAAAACAACAAAAGGGTACAGAGCAAGAGGCTGTAAAGACCCAAGAACAAAAAAGTGACGCTCAAACTGGCATTCAACAAACAGAAGCTGAAATAAAGCCACATAATAAGACTAATATCCCATCAGAAAATAAGCCGGCTGATAACCAAGCTAAAGTACAGAGCGGCAAAGATGCTGAATTAAAAGATCATAAATTTACTGTAGAATTAAGGAACAGTAATGCACAACCTTCTAGAACAAAACGCTCTGGAGGCCCGGGACGAAGAAGCAATATGACGCGTTGGTCTGATGAAGATATTGCAAAGCTAAAAACTGGACAGGGTGTACGTACGAATAAAACTGGCGCAGGTGCAAGTGAGCATGTCATTGATAAACTCAATGAAGCTCGTTCCAATAAAGCAAATATAAAGTCAGATGCTAATAAAAATATTGATGCAGATAATCAATCGACTGGCACATTAAAAAAATCTACAAGGGATATCGACTTAGCAACTATAAAAGGTGAGGTTTCTAATATTTCTAAGATTGCTAAAGCTAGGAGACAAGGGTTAAATGATGCCAAGAAAAATGCCCAGAAAGCACAGAAGCAGGCTGATGAGAATAGCTTAGAAGCTCAAGAGTTGAGTGCTCAAAAAAATGCTCAAAAGAAAAAAAATATTACTATAGATCAGGAGAAAGATGCACAGGCTATTAAAACACATAAGTCAGATAGTCAGGCGGATGCTCAAGGCGCTGAAAATAATCTGAATAATCAGAATAAAAAAGAAGAAATTATTTCTCAAAATGAAGATTCATCAGAAATAAAATCTGCTAATAAAAGTGGTAGTAAAGACATTGAAAATAGCCAAGATAAAGATACGAAGGCACAACAAAAGCTAAATGCCCTTCAAGGTAATGCTGCAATTATCAATTCACTATTTACTGGTTTGGGAAGTGTAGCATCTGCTGGTTTTAGATTTCTTGCTACTGAAGAGCAAGCACTTCAAAAAGAAAGTGAAGCTCGTCAGAAAATGCATGAAAATGCAGCACAATCTTGGTCTGAATGGATGCAGCTTCATCAAGATCAGGTAAAAAATTGCCAAAGCAAAATTGAAGAAATAAACAGAATACATTTTGATACGCTTAAAAGCCTATCTCGTGGATAGTTAAAATAAAAGATAATATCAGTATTTAATTTATAGTAGCATGATTACCAAAGGAAACTGACGGACTACAAAATTTGTAGATTGAGTTTTATATGACAGACACCTGCCAAAAAATCGGTAGCTGTCTGGTTAGGTCTAAACTACTATGCTTGAACCTACAGCCGCTTTTTTTAGTATATTGAGCTCTTCCATCTTCTCTGCCACTGACGTTTTAGCCGAGCGTTTTCTGTTATATGCTCTGTTTCCCGCAAGCTAATTAATTGTTTCTTCTTGGCAGCGGATCACCAACCATAACGCTTTGCAGTCGTTTCCCCTAAATTTTTTCCTGCCTGGGGATACCAATGGTTTCATCTAACTTTAGGGCTTCGTCTCTGAATGTTTTGGTAATGCTGATTATTTACCTCAGATAGCCGTTTAACTATCATAGCAAAATATTTAGAAGTAGTGCCTCAGATCATAGCCATCTAGTCGTTGTTAATATAATTTAACTAGGATACTTACTGCGTGCTAGATAATGAAAACAATACTATCACATAATAATACTTCGCTTGCTGAGCAGCCTGTAAACAAGCTATTTTGGCATTACACATTACCCTCCGTTATGGCTATGTTGGTGAACGGGCTTTATTCAACCATTGATGGCATATTTATTGGCCAGATTGTGGGTCAGCAAGGACTTGCAGCCATTAATCTAGTCTGGCCTATCAGCGGTTTCATAATAGGCATCGGCTTGATGATTGGAGTGGGAGCTAGCGCTCAGCATTCAATTTTTCGAGGCAAGGGTCACGATGGTAAAGCTAAGCAGATGGTTGGTAACGCACTGATAATCTTATGTATCTCCAGTTTACTATTATCAATAATCATTTTTATTTCCAGCTCCTCCATACTTTCATTGATAAAAGCCCAAGGTAGTCTTTATGCTATTGCTGCTAGCTACTTACACTATGTTGGCATTGGGACATTTGCTGCATTAGCTGGTGCAGCGCTACCCATGATTGTCAGGAATGATGAACGCCCGTATCTTGCAACGGGTATCATTGCTTCTGGCGCTATTATAAATATTGTGCTGGACTATATAATCATAGCCCGCCTTAGACAGGGTGTGCCTGGTGCAGCCATTGCAACCATTGTGGCTCAATTGTTCACTGTACTTTGGTGTATTGTTTACCTGTTTAGCAAAAAAACAAAATTAAGACTCAAAATAAAAGATCTTGGTTTTAACTTTTATTACTGTCAAAAAATTCTGAAAACAGGCTTACCTAGTCTGATGATGTCTATGTATTTAAGTTTTGTCCTAGTGGTACATAATCGTCTTTTTTTGACATATGGTTCAACAGTATCAGTGGCTGCTTTTGCTATTGTTGGGTACATTCAAGTGATTTATTACATGGTATCAGAGGGTATTGCTAATGGTATGCAACCCATTGTCAGCTTTAATATGGGTGCCAAGAATCAGAAAAACATGCACACTGCACTTCAACTTGGCGTCTTAACGGTATTAATTTCAGGCATTGTGATCGTTGTATTAATTGATCTATGGCCGGATAAGGTAGCTTCTTTGTTTATCATGAGTAATGTAGACTTACTTGCTGAAACCGTTAGAGGCTTGAAACTACATCTTGCTACAATGTACCTAGAAGGCTTTATTGTTGTCGTGGCGGCTTATTTCCAAGCATTGGGGAACTATAAGACTGCAGTATGCATCACAATGGGAAGTATATTGCTACAAATCCCACTTCTTATGACCTTGCCTAAATGGTTAGGCCTCAATGGTGTTTGGCTTGCCTTGCCTATTTCGAATGTATTCTTAACTATCTTAGCGTTGGTATTTATCTGGCAAAATGTTAGAAATAGCTTATGATCTTTTACCCGTACTAACTGTCATTTTAAACGACACTTTTTCAGATCAATAGTCTCTTGTTCTGGTAGCTAGCTGATTCTATTTGTTGTGTTATTTAAATTTTAGGAATCAACGCCGCTATCCAGCGACAAAAGTCAGAAGATGCTTTATTGGCTACCTCCATTACGCTTTCATGGCTGTGGTTAGTTGTTGCGATACCAGTTGCCATATTAGTAATACAAGAAATGCCCAGTACTTTTATTCCGAGATAATTAGCAACAATAGTTTCTGATACAGTCGACATACCTACGGCACTTGCTCCGGCATTAGCTAACATGCGAATCTGTGCGGCAGTTTCATAGTAGGGGCCTGCTACGCCAGCATACACACCCTGTTTATAAGTGATATTTAGCTGATCAGCAACCTTCTTTGCTAGATTTAGCAACGTATAAGAATACGGTTGAGACATATCAGGAAAACGCACCCCAAAACGCTCATCATTAGGGCCAATTAAAGGGTTTGTGCCCACCATGTCAAGAAAATCAGTAATCAGCATTAAAGAGCCTGGATTAAGACTTTTATCAATACCACCTGCTGCATTGGTAATCATTATATTTTTAATACCTAATGCTTTCATAACATACAAAGGGTAAGTCACTTCTTTCATGGAATAGCCTTCATAAAAATGAAAGCGCCCTTGCATCACCATAATGTCAACATCACCAATCTTACCAAAAACAAGTTGGCCTGCATGGCCCTTCACAGTTGAGATAGGAAAGTTAGGTATATCACTATAACTAAAATAGATAGGGTTTGTTATGCTATTTGTTAGCTCACCCAAACCAGAACCCAGAATAACAGCAACCTTAGCATTATAAGGTATGCCTTTTCTGATTGTTTCAGCAGATTTAATAACTTCATCATATAAATTAAACATAAAGTACATCTCATCTATAAAGGGATGGCTAACTATTTTTGGGCAATGAATGCAGAAATCATAACTAACTGGGCATTCAAGCAAAGTTAGATAACGAATAATAACGGAACCGAATATCATTCCAAGATCAGGCGACGATACTATGAATGAAGCGCTTGCCTTGCATACTTGATTACCTGTTGAGATAACATCTTTAACCGGCCTGTTTCTAATACCCAATGGTGCCAATAAAGTGGCCGACTATCTTGTAAATTCGGTAAAATATTCACTAACTCACCAGAATCTAGCTCTTGTTTGACTTGCAATTCACATACCATACAGTAAGCAACACCCGCTTTTGCCATAACTACAAATGCCTCAGAAGAGGGTATAATATGGCAGGGTCCCGTTCCATGAGGTAAGTCAAAGTGTGTTTGCAAAAAATTATGGTGTATATCATCTAGAAAATCAAAAGCAATAACAGGCGCTTTCGTTAGCGTTTCTCTTGTAACCCCCTTAGAAAAATACCTTTTAATAAAATCTGGGCTACAAACACATAAATACCGCATTTCACCAAGGTAAGTAACTTGGCACCCTGGTAAAGGGTGTGCCTGTGTGCTGATGGCTGCTACAGCTTCTCCTCGGCGCATCTTATCAAGACAGCGAGACTCATCTTCCACAAGCAAGCGCAATTCAATCTTTTCATCTTTTAATAACGTGGCTAACCCAGGTAATAACCAAGTGGCGACAGAGTCAGCATTAACGGCTAGAGTCATGGCAACATGCTGTTCGTTATCTTGGTGGCTGATATCATTTAGCAAATCCTTTTCAAGCATCGCCACCCGCTGATAAAGCCCTAATACCTTCTGGCCTGCTTCGGTAAGACCTGGCGGTTGACTGCGTACCATTAAGGGCTGTGCCATTATTTGTTCTAACTGTTTGATTCTTTGAGAAACCGCAGATTGGGTAATACAAAGTTGATTCGCAGCCCGCTCAAAGCTCCCCTGACCTACCACCGCTTCCAGCGCTGCAACTAATTTATAATCTATATGTTTCATTTAGTATGCGGCCTGCCACTTACATAAGAAAAACTAATATGATATTAAAAATATTATTTTTACTCAACTGTAGTTCAGGTCATATAATCCCTCTGCAAGATCTCACAGAGATCATTGCCATTGCATCTGATATCTGCTTACTCTGGCTGTTGATGCTTATCAAATAGCCAGATGATTTAGCTAAAGAATAATTTAGAGCCTATTTACGTTTGTTGGTAAGTTTTAACCATGTATTTGTTATTTCCATTTATAAAAGGCCTAGGAATTGGCCTAGGTATGATTGTGCCTATTGGTGCACAGAATGCTTACTTAATCAATCAAGGCATTCGTCGTAATTTTCATATATTAGCGGCCATCACCTGTACGATTTGTGATGTATCACTGATTGCTTTTGGCATTTTTGGTGCGGGAGAGCTTATTTCAAAAAATGCAACTTTTTTACAGATTATAACAGTAGTAGGTATTGTTTTTTTAAGCTGGTATGGATTTACCTCTTTTTGCCGCGGATTTCAAATAGGCAATAAAGAAACCATGGCATTCGGTAAAACCAAGCTATTAACAAAAAATAAACGCGATGTTCTTCTGGGTGCGTTAGCTGTCACCCTACTTAATCCGCATGCTTATCTTGATACAGTGGTTATTCTTGGGGGTATTGGCAATCAAATGCACCAAGAATTGCGACTTGCTTTTGCTTTGGGCACATTCTCTGCTTCAATAATCTGGTTTTTTATGTTAACGACTACAGCGGCAAAATTTGCTCCATGGTTATCTAAACCACCAGTACAACGAACGATTGATATTCTTGTTGCTGTGGTCATGTGGGCAATTGCAGTTTCACTGGTTAATCGATTGTTTATTGTGGGTTAACCTTATGACTAACTACGTTATTGCACTAATCATCCGAACACAAGCACCAAGTTAGAGCTCTGCACTATACCCTGCTTTTACTGGTCATTCCACGCTATCTAAAATCCGGATACCAATACTCATTACGGTAGTTAGAAAACACAACTGGTATTAGCTATCAAATAATGAGCATTGAGCGCTTTTCTGGCGCACAACCTCATTATTAGTTATGGCGATAATGTCTGCTGAAAGATCAACCGTGTTTTCATAATGTATGGTTAGGTGATATCTGAGCTTGTTCACCATGAAGACTTCCATACAAGGGAAGAGGCGAAGCAGGCAATTTTTGAATATATTGAGGTCTATTATAACCGCCAGAGAAAACACTCTGGCAATGGCTACCTGGCACCTTTCAAATATGAACAAAAAATTGCCGAGGCAGCGTAAAAAAATGTCCGGAAAACTCTTGCCAGATCAATTTACATCTTAACTACTCTTACAGATTTTTATCGGTGATATCATTACCCATCACACTGAAAAAATCACTAGTATGACTCAACAAGATTACATAGATTGTATTAACATGATGCCCCGAAAAGCGTTACATGGTCG
>JAQYUY010000110.1 GCA_028728195.1 Endozoicomonas sp. (ex Botrylloides leachii) | reverse complement strand
TAGAACGGTCGCTATTCATGAGTTAACACATGCATGGTTTTTTTATAATAACTACCGAAGCCTTCCTCTTGAAGTAGAAGAAGGTATGTGTGTTTTAATGGAATATATCTGGCTTAAGAATCAAAAAACTATGGATGCAAAATATCGCCAGACTGTCATCGTTAAAAGCTCAGACCCTATTTACGGAGATGGTTTTCGTCAAGCCAGAGCCGCTCTAAAGTTAATGCCTTTAAAGGTTCTATTACGGTTTTTGCAAGAAAAAAATAAGTTCCCTACACGGTTAGCTGCATTTTTTTATCATTAATAGCCATCACTACAATCGTATAAATGCTGTTGCTGATAATCTTTGGAAAATCAGCAACTATCAGGCTAGGTCTGAAATACTACAATTAAAATTTCAACCAGCTGAATGCTTTATCAATCTCTTTTACGGCAATACCAGCGCTTTTCATAGCACTTTTTACCGTTTTAGAACCAAAGCCTGCTTTTTTCATGATCTTGGCAATGTCCTTATGGCTTTTTTTCCATAGATCTGAAGCTTTAAGCATTTTTACAATATCATTAGAGTTTATGCCTGCGCCTTTTAGTAGTTTAGCGGCTGTATCAGAGTTAATTTGTAAAGTGCTTTTCAGGACTTTTGAAATATCTTTAACCGAGAACCCAGCACCTTTTAACAATTTGACAACTGCCTGATCGGGTTGTCCTATACTCTTTAATGCCTTACCTATATCATGGGAGCTCATATCTGCTGATTTTAAAGCCTTAGCGATGCTAGCTGGTGATGCTTTATTTATTTTCTTGAGCGCTTTAGCCACAGTTTGAGCATTATGCCCCATAACCTTTAATGTTTTTGCTATCGCTGTATTGGAGCTACCGTAGGTATTTTTAAGCATTTGTGTAACATTATCAGCATTATGACCTGCATTTTTAAGCAATTTAGCTGCTTGATGGGCAGTTTGTTTATACGTTTTTCTAGTAACGTTTCCTATCTCGTTTGGGTTAATATCTAAATCACTTAGTAATTTGACAGACTGTTGGGCGTCAAGATTAAAGCCATGTTTTAATTCATTACCTATTTTCTCGGCGGTTCGGCCTGTTTTATGCAGTAGTTGTGTTGTTTCTTTTGCTGTTTGTTTATAACCAGATTTTAGTGCTTTACCGATAGTACCTGATGTTTTGCCGATTTCGATGACGCCCTGATCAAGAGCATTTATCCACTCTTCTGCGGTGTTATAAAGATCTTTTACAACCTCTTTAATTTCATTTAGAATGTGATTGGCAAGTTTTTTTAACTGCGCACTATCAGCACCTTCTTTAAGAGCAAAATGAAATTTATTCCCCGAAAAAGTAAATGCGGCATCTAATTCAACATAAGCATTATGATTTTGGTATCCAATTTCTGTATCCGTTTTGACCAAAATGTTTATTTTTATCTTACCTAGGTCAGTCTTAACTGCTAATAGTTTAGCAAGAATTAATTTTCCATTTATCGAAAAATTAATATTTCCATTAAGAAACATATCAGTAGGGGAGCTAAGAGAGCCTGATAACTGCCAATTCAGTTTATAATTAGCTATTAGAAATGACTGTTTTACCTTAAGCTGGGTATATGATTCAACAATAATATCAATACCCTTTGTGGTAATATTTGCCAATGTAGCAGACTCTTCTCCAAGCAGACACAATCGACCGCTTAAGGCAAAATGTGGATTTCTGAGTGCGTGTATTTCATGCGTAGGCTGTTTAAACGAGGATAAACTAATAAGAGGCCCTCGCTTCTTATCATAACTGCTAAAATAGAAAAAATGTTTATTAACAAGCTGCAATGGTTTATCCATATAAGAAGTGGCTGCAATACCTTTATGTTCACTGACTTCTACTTGGGTGGACCAATGCTGTCCAAGAATTTGCAGACATCCTGATAAAAAATAGCCTTGTGTAAACGTCAGTGTACCCATTTTAGCGCCTGTGGGGGCAATATAAATTTGAGGATTTACAAATACTTCAAGGCGTTTATTTTTTAACCTTACCGTATAATGACGCATCCCTTCGGCCATATCGGTTAAGCTCCAAATACGCCCTTTTTTATTGACTACGATGAGTAACGTTTCGTCACTAGCAGAAATTGATACTCCTGCAGCAGAAAAAGCTGTAGAAACTGCTGCACAATCTTTATTATCCAATGCTGTCATGCTTTTTTCATCAATGCTGAAGTTACGAATTGCTCTTAGCTTTACTGAGCGAAAGGTCTTGTTAACTTCTTTAGGCAGCTTAGCGACTTTAGCAAATTCATTGGTAATATCTGCTAATGATATTTGACTTATTGATCCGGCTAGCACGCTTTTTGATGGGTCAGTAGAGTCAGCAATTATTGCTATAGATGAGCTGAACTTTTTGCTATCAATTTGTGCTGAAATACCAAAGCTGGGAATACCTCCCCAATTAAAACCTAGTGCCAGCCCCATATTACTTAGTTTAATCGTATTAAACTGAATAGTTCCTGCAGCTGATCCTGCAAAATAAATTCCTGTAGGTAATACGCTCATGGCTATATTAAATAACACTGATTGCCTATGGATACTGATATTTAGTTGACCCATAAGAAATAGGGAAGCTATTTTATTCTCTACGATAAAACCAAATTGAGCTGATAGTGGATAGTGTCCCATTATTTTTGTATTAAAACAGGTAAATAAACGCGTGGCATCCGATGGAGATTTAGCTATTTGAAGAGTTACCTGAATAACTGGATTTAACCCAAGAATATTTTTTAATAACTTAATTTCCTTTCTATGGGTATCTAATTGCCAAGATGCATGAGCATTAAATCCGGCTACAATACCTTTACTAGCAGGTAAAGGTATAGACGTTGCGCTAAAACTAGGGTTACCCAGTGCAGCCATTTCAGGGAATGAAAAAGAAGGGCTATTAAAGCTGGAGGCGAGCAATGTCAGCTCTGTTAGCGTGACAGTATCGTCAATTATTTTCAATGCACTCATACCAGGCAGTTTTGATAGTTTAGGCTCTGTCATAACTAAACCAAAAGCAGCACCTAACTGACCATTTTGTTGACCAACCTGTAATGCAAATGCACCATAACCATTAATTTCGGTGATTAGTATAAAGTTATAACCGTTACTGGTTTTTTGAATTTGTATTGTATTTTCTTCAAGATTTAGATCAAATGACTTAGGAATAATCAACTCATTGGCCGTAAACTGACGCAATAATTCTCTCAAACTGGTTTTAGGAATATGGCTATAGATGAGCACATCACCGGGTGATTCATAGGTTAAGCTTAGCTTGTAATCTTGGTAATTTGCCATGCCATTGACAGAACCTGTAATCCCTTGTGTTTTATCATAAGCAACAAACATGGAAACATTATTAACGTCTAATGTTGTTGATCCAATAGGTATAGAGAATGAGTCATCTTCATTCATGGCTATTGCCAGACTATAGGAGTTATTCAACGAAATTCCTAAACGTAACGTGCTAACCGTCATTTGTCCTAATACAGGAATACTGGGAGCATATTTTTTTAGTAATGAACTAAGAGAAATGGTATTTCCTGCATTCATTTGGGCATAAAAAGTAAACCCATCCCTAGAATCAGCCGTTACACTGCATGGCACATCTCCTATATTCATTTGTGCCTGAAGTTTGCTATTAATTGATCGTTTGACAGTTTTATTATCTAGTGGAAAGGGGTTATCTAAGGTAAATGTGCAGCTAATATTTGATAACTCAAATTTACTAGGCCAGATTTCCCAGTTTAGTTCGGGGATCCCTACCTCAACGGTTATTCGTTTTACCGTAATGGCCTTTAAGTTACTGAAGTCTACTAATAAACTGAATCCGCTTAATTCTAGCCTGCCGAACTCCTTACTAAGTGCCTGCAATTGTTTAGGGATATGACTACTAAATCCATCATGTGACCCACTTAGCATTGCCATTTCACTGAGATTTTTTATTGAAATGCCTTGGCAATATGCAATACCAAACCATTGATTAATGCCTGGTTCAAAAGGCAAGGTAATAGCTGTATTTATATTCGCCCCAGGTAGTGATAAAGAACCTGAGAACGCTTGTATTGGTCTAAAAGCAGGATTAGTTGAAGGTATTACCCAGTCATCACTAATCGGAGTATAAATTAACAGACTATCTCCAGAAAATCTCAGTATATTTTCTCCAAAGTTATCGTGTATGCCAACAGCAACAGTCAATAAAATTCCTGGTAGTCCATATTCAATATGGTTTTGCACATGCCAAGGGAATAAATAATTTCCTCCTGTGTTCATAAACTGTGTGCGTAGTTTGGTTGTGGTTTCACCCTTCATAGGTAAACGAATATGCCCTAAAACAGAGAGTGCACCATTAATATTAAAAGCATGTTTAGCTATCGCTAATGGCCCTTCAGGATAAACAGAGGCTATAAAGTTAATACCTTTTTTCAATGGATACTGTCTATCCGGTGTCATTCCATTACAGCTAGATACGATAAAAGCAGCATTAAAAAATGCAATATCATCCAAAAATATACGGTGCTTTTGCCAGCTTTCACCACTTTCACGATCAAATAGTAAAGGCTGTGTTTCATCAGGTGTTTGTGGTAAATCAGGAAAGCTTTTTGAAAAAGACCACTTATTGGCGTTAGGGTTTTCCCCCAGCAGTGGATAAATAATAGTCAATTGAACTTGCTGCTTATTATCCAGCCAACAATAAAGGGTTGCACTAATGTTTGGCATATTAAGGTAAGATGCGATTCCTGCTATTTCTATTTGTTGTTGCTCTTCATCAATCCTGATCAAGTTCAGTTGACTGAGATTAAGAGAGTAACCCTGATAGCAAAGAGAAAAAAAGTCTGATAATTCACCAGAAAAATCCTTTTTATTAAATGACAGTGTGCTTCTATTTAGTTTGTTATTTTTAATAGAAAAGTATTGCTGAAGGGTTGCGAAGTCCATATTACCTCCCAATCAAGAAAATTTAAATGACTACACTTCTTGTGGGAAGTAAAAAGTCAAACCTTGTTTGTATTTATTCCAGTCGCTTTTATCAACAGTTTTAGAAGGTTGCCAGTAAAGAGGGTGGTTAGCATTAAACGGCAAATCAATTTGAATAAATGGATTGGGGTTGCTCATTAAATCTTGGTCAGTAGGAGTAAGCTCTGCTTTGGCTTTATCATCCCATCGATCAGATCCATTGGGAATATCTGTATAGCGAGTTACAAACCTTTGATCCCAGCGAATGCCAGAACCATGATGCCCATCACAGCGCATAACAACACCTCCCATAACTGTAGCAATATGAGATGTCAATAGTCGTCTACCGCATGAAATAATCACTTGAGCAGAAATATCACCTGTTGTTTTAGGGTGTGCTTTGAGTATGCCATGGTCTCTACAAATTTCGATTCCGATTCTTATTCCGCCAAAGGATACAATATGATCAGAAAATGAGGCCCATATGTCTTGTCGCTTTAAATATTCTGCTCGGTAGAGCCAGTCACCATCAAATTCAACCCCTTTTATTTTTTTTCCTTCGGCTAAACGTTGGGATGGCAAGCCATCGATACTGGATGGTAAATATTTATTGATTTGTTGTCCGCCGCCTAAGGCAGTACTACCATTAATAACATACGTTGTATTTTGATCGATCAGTATTCGCTTTGAGGTTCCTTCTAGATAATCAATATCTAGCTGTTGTTTAGTCCACATAATAGTACCAGGAATGATGAGCCAGTGTTCTAGCCCTTTTGCCTGGGCAATCGTCTCCATTAATACTTCTGCAATCGCCCGATACATTTGTTCGGTATAGGAGTGTGGCTCTTCAGGTGGGCGAAAGTAAAACTCAGGTGCCGCAAATAAATTAAGGACACCATCTTTTTTAAGATCTTTACGGTATTTAACGGTAGAAGCAGCTAGCTCAAGTACTGTTAAAAAACGCTGTACACGAGAAAAAATATCTGCATCGCTTTTAACAAGCCTCACAGCCTGCGAGCTGCCTGAAAGATTCACCATATAAATAGGAGGCTTACCCGATAGCACATTCTCTCTATTTACAATATCTGCTGCTACTTTCATATCAGGAACTTTTTCAAAGATGGTTTGCTGTTCCTGAGAATTTAGTAATAGCCCAGCAGGCAAACTGTATTGAACACCACCGGTATTGCTATAACCAATGGTAGGAAGATGATAAGCAATGTATCGAATATGGGAATAACTCACGTTGAAGAACTCTTATAAGGTTGTTTTTATTTGAATTGAGTCAATGACTTTTATTGTGCAGTTAATAGAAGCTTATAGCAAATGAACAGTAGTTTATCTGTTATTTAGCATAGCTATAATTTGATTGTTTATATTCAGTATCGTTACACTGGAAGTGTTGTAAAAATGGACAAGCAACAAGCGGAGATCAGCGCTATCCGTATAGGAAATACAAAAAGAGTTTTTAGCTAAAATACAACTATAATGACAATCACGAAAAAATTGTTAATATGGCATGAACAACTGTATTATCAGCGATATTCCATGTATTTTAAAAATGAATTCAACAATAATTATCGCTCATCTAAAAAGCTACCACCTTGATAAGAAGCTGTTCATAAACTTTTTTCTTTATAAGTAGGCTCAGAAAACAGATCTACCTCTATGATGTCTTTTGTGCTGTGCTTGAACTACTCAAAAGCAGTTGCTAGTAGCACATGACTCCAAAGGATTATTCAAAGTTGGGAAACATCACTCGTATTTTCAATAAAATAGTGAATATAATTGTAGTTTTATTCCTCATAATTAATGCTGAGAATGTAGAATAAATAGAGTTATTAGCTATGATATAAGTGCTATTATTAATAGTGTTACATATATAAAAAAGGAGACAATTATGAGTCAAATAATAAAAAAATTCCTATCAGTCTATAAAGTGCTGTTGTTGAATTTAATACTTATTTCACCATCAGTCTTTGCAGCATCAATGACTAACTTACCCATAGCGGAAAGAAGTATTTTAGATGCAGAACATGAAATAAAATTAGGAGAATACAAAGACCTGATAAACGAATTTTAAATTAATACAAAAAAATAAGTCCTTTTATTTTTTGATTAAGAATATTCCATATGGAAAAGGAGACAATTATGAGTCAAATAATAAAAAAATGTCTATTAGGCTATAAAGTACTGTTGTTGAATTTAATACTTATTTCACCAACAGTCTTTGCGGCATCAATGACTAACCTACCCATAGCGGAAAGAAATATTTTAGATACAGAGCATGAAATAAAATTAGGAGAATACATAAACCTGTGGAGCGAATATTAAATTAATAAAAAAATAAATCATTTTATTTTATATAAAACAGGATATAAGTATGAGTCAAAAAATAACAAAATGCCTATCAATCGCTAAAGTCTTGATATT
The DNA here is from genome assembly GCA_028728195.1 of Endozoicomonas sp. (ex Botrylloides leachii). Lineage (GTDB taxonomy): Bacteria > Pseudomonadota > Gammaproteobacteria > Pseudomonadales > Endozoicomonadaceae > Endonucleibacter. Next base: position 5,488 of record JAQYUY010000110.1, on the reverse strand, counting down.
GCATTTAGCGCTGATCTCACCATCAGTCTTTGCTGTATCAATGACTAACCCTTCTATAGAAAAAACCAATATTTTAGATTCGGAGCATGAAATAAAATTAGCAGGATTTTCATTTTTTAATAATGATTTTTAAGTTGATATCAACTAATAAATGATAAAGGTTACTGGTTTATATGGGGTCGATTAATAAAAATATAAATCAAAAAAAGTAACCTTTATCATTTTTTTAAAAATTTTAGATTAAATCTGATGTTCAGAGGGAAAAATATTTAACTGCTACTATTTTTTGGTAGCGCATTATGTGAATCAATCTATCTCGTCAGATACTGACTTATGTATTTAGGGGATAGCTTAATTATTCTTGATGCTAAGAATAAGAAAATACACGGCTTAAGCTAAGTATTCATGATGAATTTAATTTAAGCTGTCAGAAATATCATCCAATACGGATGACATTCTAATAATATTGGACTTATTGTAACCCATTGTTGTTTTTAAGTCTGAGTGCCGTGCTAATTCTGACATAATGGCAATATCTTGACTCTGGTCAATGCCAATACTGACAAAGCTGTGTCGAAGCCAGTGCGTTGAAGCAGAACGTACTTTTAAAGCATCCATTAGTAGCCCAGCATCATGCAGGCCATTAGCCACTGAGGCCATCATTTCTTTAAAATTATTATAAAGTGTTTGTCTGCAGCGTATTGGCTTATTGCCTGAAAGGCTATAAAAAAAAGGCTCATTCAGCAAAGGGTTTGGTTGCTCTGATTTCCCTAACCCAAGACGATACTTGGAAAATTCATCGATAAATTTCTTGGCTACTGGAATTTGTGCTGGCTTGTTTCCTTTTCCGATAATATTGAGTGTCCAGTAAGACTTTCCTTGAATATATTCTTGCTGCAACGACTGGCTTCCATTGGTTAACAGCTCTGATATTCTCAGCCCAGAAGTAAGATAGGCAAAAAACAACCATCTTTTTCTTTGTGCATCTCGGATTATTTTTTGATTTTTAGATTCAAGTGCGCTTTGTTCATTTTCACCTAACCAGCGACTAATGGCTTTGAGGTTAGGCATCTGAATGATCCTGTCTTTGCTTTTTGCTTCCTGCAACTTCCGTTCTTGTGTATTTGTATCCAGTAGTGCAAATGGATTTAATTGCACAAAGCCTGTTTTTTGCATCCACGAATATAAGCTTTTCAACCCTGCAATCGTACGATTAACGCTGGTTTCAGAAAGTGCACGATCACCTGCTTTCCAGCCCTTCTTAACAACAAACGGTTTCCAGCCTGCCTCACCAAAAGGCCGCTTAGCGTAACCGACTTTGCTTGGTGGAGGAAAAGCAATATAAGTAGCAAATGCTTGAGCATCATCCAGCGTGACTTTAGATAACGTTTTTTTAACGCTAAGAACCGTATTACAGTAGTCAAGTAATAAGTAGCAATTTCGTCGGTAATTAGTATATGTGCTTTGTGAAAGCGCCCGCTTACCTGAGGTGTTTTTACGCTCAAGAAAAGCTTCTATTGCATCTGCATCGGTTATTGCGTCGATCAACGGTGTAATCTGTTCTGTGTGATCATCACGCATATCAGTAATAGCGATAGCTTGTCCGCTATTATTGATTGAAATATCGTTTGACATTTTTTACTCTTTAAAACATGAAGTGCAAGTTAACAACTTAGCTATCATTATTTTTTCTAATAATACATGGCATTACTGGTAATGTATGCACCAAAATCTTTCTAGGCGTTAGTCATCTGGTGCACTAGACATGAATAATCTTACAATTTTCTATAACGGGTACTGCTCAGAGCTAATATAATCCAAAATACTGTATGCCTTTTCTATTGTAGTAGCCTTCATGTATTCAAATACTGCCTGCTAAGTATTTTGCTTATTCATCCATTGATAATAATGTTTAGTTGCTATGATACCGCAGGTTTGCAGTATGTCGGTATTCAACTCCTATAAAGCTAAAACTGTTCATAACTGCTATATGTCAGCATTACATACTAGCAAGGAACTAGTCATTTCTTATTGCTCATACTGTGGTCTTATACCAATAGCGCTTTCTAATTAGGCTTTATGCTGCCCATCCTAGTGCACACTTCTCGATAGCTCTGCTATTTCATACCGGCAATAACATCAGATACCTTTAATGACATATGAAATTGACCTTACTGTAATAAGGTCAATTTTATATATCGAACAAACGAACGATGTTCGTTCGATAAATTGCGTTCGTTTGTTTGTTGGTTTATTATTATTTTATTGTTATATGACTCAATTAAAGAGGTAAAATCATGGAGAGTAATAAAAAGCCGCTATCCATCCAGGAGCGGGTTAATAAAATCTGTAATGAGATATACGCCAAAGGTGAGAAGCCTTCAGTAAGGCTTGTTCTTGCTGAACTGCCAGATGTAAATAGCACATCTACTGTCCATAAATATTTTGCCAACTGGCGCTCAGAATTGGAGGCCAATCAGCAGTCCCTTTATGACCGCTTAGGCTTCTCTTCTGAGTTTACTCAATCCTTTATGAAAGAGATCACCCGCTTTGGGGCTGAGGTTGAACAGCGGTATAAACAATTAGCTAAAGATGCCAACGAGCAAAGAGATTTAGCCTTTGCTGACCTAGCCAGAACAGAAGAAAGTCTGCATCAAAAGGAAGTGATAGTTGAGCAACACAATAAGCAGGTCAAGACACTGCAAGCAGAATTGCAAATGTTGAAGCAGCAGAAAGAGACAGAGCTAGATAAAGCCAGAGAATCTAACGATGCAGCTATTCAAGAGGTTCGTCAGCAACTGGCAACCGCTTTGGAAGAAAACAAAGCGCTGTCTCAGCACAATGAAACCCTGCGTACTGCTATGACGAAAAGTGAACTGAAGCTTGAAGGTAATGAAGAGCTTATCAATGAAATAAAACATCAGAATAAAGACCTAGTCGATGAAAATAAAAAGTTAAATCAATCCATCACTGAGTTAAGTAAAAATCTAGTTGGTAAAGAGGCCGCTATTGAGGGTAATGAAAAGTTAATCATTTCTTTGCAGGAACAGCAACAGCAGATAGCGCAGCAGCTGGCTGATGAAAAAGAGCGTAGACAAAAGCTTGATGAAGACCTGCTAGCTTTAAAAACCAGTGTGATTGATACTCAAAAGAAGCTAGAAAAGGAGGAAATTAAAGTCTCTGAAGCGCAATCTAAAGCCAATGAATTAAAATATGAGATAGAACAGAAATCAATTGAGCGCAAAGAAACAATCCGTCGTTTAGAGCATTCAGTGGCGAGCTATGAAAAGTTAATAGCGCACATGGAAAATCAAAAGAAAACAAGCGATGCGTAGCTGTAGTAGGGAAAGATGTCAATTTTCCCAAGGTTTTGTTATTAAAAAATCCCTTAAATTATAGAATTTTTCTTCTGGCAAAATTCTTTTTACATTAGGAGTCAGTTGCTTAAAGCGATCTGATGACTCAGGTTTATAGTGACCAGACATATTAGACCAAGCCAGTAGTTTTGATTGTTGAAATCTAAGAGATCCGGCATATAAAACATCAAGATTTAAACTAATTGATGTATGTCCATCTAGGCAATATTGATAGTGTGGGCTGTAAGCTGTTTCAGTTCCTACAAATACTGAACAGGGATATTCAGGTAAAATGACAAATATATACATATGGGAATCTATAATTGGAGGGCAATGCCAGTATACAAATTTACCATTTACATAATTTTCTTTAAAAATAGGACAAGGTAATAAATAGTAATGTTCACCAGATTTTTCTAATGAAAAAACATTTAAATATGTTCCTTCGTCTTGTTGAGGCATACCATCTTTTACAGAGAGATATTTTTTTCCTTTAAGTTGATCAAATAAGGATTGTATTTTTTCATAGGTTGAGTCTTGATTGAATTTCATTTACATCTAGGTATTTTTTAAACATAGAGCGATAGTAAGGATATTTGATGATGATAGCAATACGTATGATGACATTCAGCTTATCTGCTAGAACTATTTTTCAAGTAGCTAAACGGCTATTTTAGGTGGAAACACTATTTAATCTGATTTGTTAATAATGAAGCATCATTTGTGGCACTGTTGCTGATGTGCTCTGCGCCTCCTGATTTTATCAACCAGACTCTCGTACCGACCGTTTGTAAAACAAATACTTGAATGACTGTGCCTTAGATAACGGTTTTGCTCAGTATAAATTGTATTGTACAATACAATTTATACTGAGCTGAATGAATGTGCCTTCCCACCATGAAACCTACAAGAGAAACTTACAGTGAATTACAACTAGCCTACGACTTTTTTAACAAAAACTTATTTGAAAATTCACTCCCTGAGTGCCTGATAACATTACAGCGGGAGAAACAGACTCACGGCTATTATTCACCCAAGCGCTTTATTAATAAAGAACACCATCAAACAGATGAAATAGCCATGAACCCTTCATACTTTTCAATCAGATCTATCGAGGATACTCTTTCTACATTGGTTCATGAAATGGTTCACCTATGGCAAGAACATTATGGCCAATCGGGTCGAGGTCGTTACCACAATAAAGAGTGGGCTAATAAAATGATTGATTTGGGGTTAATGCCCTCCTCTACTGGAGCAGAAGGAGGAAAAAAAACAGGGGACTCTGTATCACACTACATCGTAAACGGTGGCGCATTTGATCACTCCTACAAAAAACTTACCACGACACAATTCAGACTCTCCTGGGCTGACCGCTTCCCACCTATAAAAGCAGTCAGCAATATGATAACACTGGCCAATGTCAAGGAAGGCATTAGTCCAGCTCTGAAAGAGCTTCATAATTGGGGAATAGATGTCAATAGCATCCCACCGGAAAAAAAACAAACAAGGGCGAAACTCTCCTGCCCTGATTGTAGAGCAAACGTCTGGGGAAAGCCGTCACTAAATATCATGTGTGGGGATTGTGGAGCCAAATATCTGGTAGCTGACTTAGCTGAAAACACGTGTGATGCAAGCAACTGAAATATTGGTATTGATATGTAGAAGTTCAGACCCAACCAGACAATTACCGATTTTTTAAAAGGAGTCTGTTAGATCAAGCCTGAACTACTACAGCCACATCATTTCTTAAATAGAATTTAACCTATTATTAACCTGATGCATAGTGGGTCTTTTACTGGGATTATAATTAAGCATGTCGCTAATTAAGGTTCTGATTTCTTCATTAGGAAAATTAAGACCTTCTAACATAATGTCTATATATGCCTTATTAATGAGCCCATCATCATTCCATACTCTTTCTTTCTTTTTATTAAAAAGAACATTAAGAGGGGACATATTTTTATCTGAAAAAAGTTTTGCTAGCATTATTCCTGTAGAATAAACATCTATTTTCTCATGGTCTTTTTCATCAGGTTTAATAACCTCAGGGGGTAGATAACAGTATGATTTTCTAAGATAATTTGAAGACATTTTTTCTGATATGGCAAAACCATAATCTAATATTTTTATGC
>JAQYUY010000011.1 GCA_028728195.1 Endozoicomonas sp. (ex Botrylloides leachii) | reverse complement strand
AAGATCCTCTAAATTCACGAGTTCTGACTGGCTGATCATATGCATTCCTAAGCAAGTTTACTTTGAAAGTATTTTATCAAAAAAACAGCTTCCTTTTAAGTTATGCAACAGCCCCTGAATGATCAGGTTTGGTCGAGCTTGAGGCAGCTGTTATCAACGCCCGAACAACTTCTCGCACATTTGCCTAAACAGTTAACTGAAAGCCCTGATTTTGATCTTTCGTTGGTTGTGAAACGATTAATGAATCTCGAAGGGCTGTCAGAAGAATTGTTTCCGGTTCATCAGAAGCGGCTAGTAAAACAGTTAATCGATAAAGTTACGGTGCATGCCGGCCGGCTCGATATTGATTTTAGTCTCGAAGGCTTGATGGAGCTGATCCTGGAATTACTAGCTGATCGCCCAGAATTAGTGAGCATGTATCGGCAGCTGTATTCGTCAGCGAGAGGTCACGGACTTTGATTTTCATATTATTTTTGACTCGCTGTTTCCGTAGGTTGTACCCACGCCTACCAATGCTGCAAACAAACCTTTCTCCAAGTCCGTCGATAAACCATTGATTTTAAAGGGAATGGTTTTCTCTAGTCATGGACTTCGCCACTGAGCAAGTGGGAGAGGCACAGAGAGTATTCGGCAATTTAGAGAATATCGGCCTTGAAAAGTCCGTGATTAGAAATGGCTCGAAGTCCGTAAACCCTTGTCACATGAGGCCTGTAGCGCGGGGCGCAGGCATAAAAAAAGGTGAACTGAGATCAGTTCACCTTCTTCAATTGGTGGAGGCGGCGGGATTTGAACCCGCGTCCGCCAATCCTACGCCTTTGGCTCTACATGCTTAGATCCGCCTTTAATTTAACCCTGCTACGACCCAGCGGTCGGGGTGAGGCAGAGCGATCCTATTAAGTTTTAGTCCGTCAGCCACAGGCATACTGAACGTGACGAGCTTACTTACAATGACAGTCCATAAAACCAGCCAGCAAGCGAGCCGGTTGAACTGCTGGGTCTACTAGGTTAGTAGCAGATTAAGCAGCCATTACAGCGAATTCATCATTCGCTGCAACAAGGCCACTTAGCCCAGTGTTGGTAGTTGTTTTGGCAACTAACAGATTTGTAGTGATTTAATTAGCGAGTACCACTACGCACTCGACATGCACCTTAGGTTTCGTAACCGTCGTCGAATCCTAATCGCCCCCAGTGAAACCAATCTATTTATCACAAAAAAAGAGCACGTTGTCAATATATATTTAGCTTGGAGAGAGGTTATTAGGTAGTGTATGTTTTAAGAGCAACGCGCATATTTTATACCCATCATCTTTTCTAACTACACAATTGTGCTGAACATATGAACACCCGTACTGCGTCGCAACTGCTATCAATAGCTCTGCTATTACTTGGCAGATATCTTATGACTCACTCTATTTTCTTGCACTTACGGCACATCATGTAACCGTACCTGACCAGCTTTATTCATTTCCTTGGTTATTTTGTTATCTGAACGCCTTTTAACTAAAATACTCGTTTCGTCATCTGACTGGTCAAAATATTCATCTTCTCCTGCACTGATATAACCGCCTGCTGCATTGCACATGTAGTGTGTCCCGCTCAAGCCTTCGTATACCTTATTACGCTTTAGTACTATCTTATTACCTTCGCAGTCATGATAATGAGCCTGATGAGTAGTATGGTTATGAAAAACTTTTTCATAAGGTGGTTCAGTAAATAACTCTATCGTATTATCCATGGGTTGCGTTGATAAAATAGTTGGCATAGCTATAGGCTCTAGGCAGTCAAAAAAGTTTTTCTTTTTCATTTGATATCGACTGGTTTTTCCCCACGTATGTAACTTCATGATGATGTCATCATCCTTAACCTCGAAATGCTCTACTAAAATAGCATGTCCGCTACTGATATCAGTAGCCGCCTTAATCGGGAGCTGCAAGCGTTGCTTTTTTGATGATTTTCTTGGTAACTCTTGCGCCGTTTGATCTTGCTTTAATTGGGCAGTAGCCTCTGGGTTAAAGGAAAGCTTAATTACACTTTTTTGCCGTGATGCGCTTTCCATTTCGGTTAACATTTTATTCTGCGCCTGCGTATCTTTAGGATATTCATTCTGATTAAAAATCAATGCGTTTAGTCCAAGAAAATTAGCCTTATAAGCATCTTCAATAGTATTAGAACCCATATCCTTGTCAAAGCTATACAGTGAATGAATAAGCAGTTTATCCGCTAAGTCTTCCTGATAAGATGCCAGCTTACTTGCACTGGCAGGTGCTTTAATAGTAATAGCCTTACCATTTTGAGCCATGCATTCCATTTGCTTATTGCTGTGTAAATTCAGTATTTGGTCCGTTATTATATCTGGCTTTGTACGCCAAGCCTGTTTGGCAAGAGCAAAACCACCGCATAGCGGTGTATTTAATTGCTGCACAAAACCGGGTTCTCTGACCCGCAATAACAGTTGGCAGGCTAACTGGCAATTCTTTTTATAATCAGGTGCATCGCTGTTTTGTGCTTTTATAAATGCTTCAATACTATTGATCGCTTTCAGTCGTCTAGCCTTTTTGGTTTGATGATGAAGCGAATTCCCTTTATTTTCTCTTAAAATCGCCTCTTTATACGCACTGATAAAGGGTTTAATAAGTGCGGTATCAAGGTATTCACCCTGTGCTTCTTCACCACTTTGCTGGCTCTCAGCTCGACCAGATAAAACAGCTGCCAGCGGGCTATCAAAAAAATTTTGTAACTGATTTTGTGCAGTCAAGTCACTATCGCTTGAAAAAAATTCAATGGCTCGCTGAAGCGGTCTATCCATCTCAACAGGTAAAACCTTATGATTAGATCGGCCTATAAGATACGCTTGATCGGAAAATCCTGATACGACATGTGAAATATCGGGCAACTCTTTTGTTTGCCCGTTAATACATACCAATACTCTCTTATTATCCGAGGTGTTAATAATCGTTTCTACTTTTCCCTCTGGAATAGCCACAAAGCTATTCCCTACTTTAACCAGTTGATCGCCTATCCTACCCTGAATTTTTTTTAAAGATATACTTCCAGTATCATCTATATTCATCACATAAATTGCATCATCAAAGCCCTTTACAGGCTGTTTATTCTCTAAAGTGATATACTTTCCTTTTTCTCCGATAATAACAAAATTACCGTTCGTTAATTGCCCAATATTGATATTAGCTAGCTTCATCTGAACAGGTATCGTTTTTTTTGTTGATAAAATATTAGGCGCGACTACATGTGTTGGGTGGGCTAAAGCCTTCGCCCTCTCTTTTGCTTCTTCTACCAGTGTTTGTCTTGTTTTTGGCGGCATGATAGCTGGTAAGGAGGGCATTATTGGCTGATTTTTAGTAGCAAGCTGTCTTTCAGCGGCATGTATAGTATCTGTTGCTTGCTGTTTGTTCCAGTCATTAGCAGAAGGGCTGACCTGATTTTTTTTTGCTGAATTTGGTGATTCAATTTTATTAGATGCTTTTAAGTTATTACTTGTGGCAACTTGGGTTATCAGTTTTTCATCCTTTTTGGTACCAGAAGCCTTAGCAGGGTTATTAGGCTGATGATTATTTACTGGCTTTGCATTTTTTGGAGTATGCTGCCTGCTTACTTTTTTAGTACTTGGCGCTACCCTATTAGCGTTTTTGGGGTATTCATCATTTTTTTTGGCAACCTCTTTTACAGCAATATCGTTTAATTTATCAAAAGAGTAATCAGCTAAAAGCGCCTCCCACTCATGTTCTTTGTTGACCATAGAAAAGAAATGGTGGTAGCTAACCTCAAGATAGTCAGTCGGCGCATCCTCTTTATTCTGTTGTAACGTAGCGGTACTTGATTGAAGTGCTTTATCTCTCTGGTCCTGACAGGCGTGCTCTATATCATCACTGTTTGCTTGAAATTGGGTTTTAGCTTGATCATAAAACTGCGATAAAAACTCAGGGCATTCTTTATCTTTAGGGTCTAGTGCGATGATTGTGCCGTCATCACTTTGCCAATAAACAATTAAATCATCACTCACGGGTCCTGGTTTTGCTAGCTCTTGAGCCGCCCTGAGTTGAAAATCAAAGAAATCTAGATCTGTCTCATAGTGCGTTTTATGATCAGTGCTAGTAATGCTTCGCTCATGCACCGAGCGATCTGTAGCGGGTGATTGGTTGTTTACTACATTAGTCATGGTTGGGTCAACAGCAGCTGGTTTGACGGTACGACTGCTGGTTTTACCCACTGCGTTTTCTGAATTTTTTCCTGTATGCTGATAAGGTTGCCCTGCTGGCTCTAAACCTTGTGTTCTTATCTCACCCATAGTTCACCTGATTATTAATGTAGCTACCAGTAAATTATCGGCAATTTAGTGACATATGTGACTCTCAGGTGTGATATCAACCGTATTTTCTAGCGACCGTAATATAAAAACACTGAAGTCGAATACTGCACTGGGCAAGTCACCAGTGCATGCTATGCAAACACAGAGCCATTCTATTTTTCTATTAAGTTACGTAGTCTTCCGGCTGGAAGTACTATCACGGAAAATACACCTGAATCACTTTCAGTTCAGAGTCAAAATGCATGTGGCTGGTTTAAAAGTATCGCCAAAACAACTGAGAGAACTCTCAGCTGCGTAACTTGAGCTTTTATTATATTTATTGCTGCAAGCTAACCTGTTATAATATCAAATTTAACTTGCTATGGCAGTAAATTAGGCCATGCGATGGCTTAATTAGGCCAACTCTCTTTCAACAACATTGGCTAATTTTTTAACACATTGGTACACTTCATTGGCATTTTCCCCCTCAACCATCACACGTACAACAGGCTCGGTACCTGAAGATCTTAATAACACACGACCACGGCCACTTAGCGCCTTTTCAGATAACGCTACGGCTTCACTAATAGCAGGCACAGACATGACATCTTTTCTATTAGTAATGGTTACATTAATCATTTTTTGTGGGTATTTGCTAATGCCTTGGCGTAACTCTGCTAACGTGCATTGAGCTAGTTTCATTGCTTTTAATACCTGTAAAGCGGCAACAATGCCATCACCGGTTGTAGAAACATCATGGCAAATAATATGCCCAGAAGATTCTCCACCTAGCTGCCAGTCATTAGCGAGCATCATCTCATTAACATAACGATCGCCTACTTGGGTACGAATCAGTGGAATACCTTTTTTCTCAAGTGCCTTTTCTATACCGAGGTTTGTCATTAGCGTGCCAACAACGCCACCTTTTAGTGTGCCTTCTTGTTTACGACTCATAGCAATAACATAGAGCAGCTCATCACCATCAACGATGTCACCATGGTGGTCAACCATAATAACTCGATCACCATCGCCATCAAACGCAATGCCAAGATCTGCATTGGTTTCCCTTACTTTGGCAGCAAGACCTTCGGGGTACATAGAGCCACAATCCCCGTTAATATTTAAGCCATTAGGCTCAATGCCTAGCTGTATAACTTCCGCCCCCATTTCTCTGAATACAGCAGGCCCAACTTGATAGGTCGCGCCATGCCCTGCGTCTACTACAATCTTTAAACCCGTCAAATCTAACTGGGGTGCAGTACTTGCCTTACAGTATTCAATATAACGCCCAGCTGCATCATTAAGACGACTGACTTTACCCAGTTCAGTTGAGCCCACTACAGTGATAGTGTCATCGAGCAAGTCTTCAATCCGTTGCTCAATAGCGTTAGGTAGTTTAGCGCCATTGCTTGCGAAGAACTTAATGCCATTATCATAATAAGGATTATGAGAGGCGCTAATAACGATACCTGCTTTACCATTAAACGTGCGTGTCAGGTAAGCAATAGCTGGGGTTGGCATAGGTCCGGTCAGTACAACATCAGCGCCTGCTGCAGACAGACCCGCCTCAAGCGCTGACTCAAATAAATACCCTGAAATACGTGTATCTTTACCAATGAGCACCTTGCCCTTCCCCTTAGCAGCAAGCACTTTTCCAGCAGCCCAACCAAGTTTGAGTACAAAATCTGGCGTGATGGGAAACGTGCCGACTTTACCTCTAATACCATCAGTACCAAAATATTTACATGCCATAAATTATGCACTCCTAGCGCTTGCTTATTGAGTTGTATTTAAAAAAAGTAAATAACTAACAAAAGAGATAATACTCATCATCTTTTTTTCTAACTACGCTATTGCGCTCACCATATGAACATCAACACTGCGTTAGAACTGCTCGCAATAGCCCTGCTATTATTTATCATTTTACCTTGTTCTGGAGTCTGGCTGCCTATGCTCATTATGGTAGTTAGAAAATACGATAGGTATTAAAACCAGCTATATCAATATATCTAGCCAAGTTGCGTAAAAATATAACTGCCATGTGAACGCATACAAAATTAGAATGAAGAACAAAATATATACACTTATGACCAGCTAATAGTCTCAATTTGGCGATTTTTCGGTTGATACGCCATGTGTTTTTGCCCTTAATGCATCAGCCCTAAGCGTTCATAGTATCTTAGTTTTATAAGAGGTTGCCCATGAGCTTTTGCGAACAATCTCTAGAAGAAAACCTTTATGTATTAGCGTGCTTATTCTTATTAGTGAGCATCGTTAACCGCCTGTAAAACACGTAGTACATCATAAGTTTCTGCAACATCATGAACGCGCAGTATATGCGCACCTGCTTGCGCAGCGATAATAGCAGCGCTTAGACTACCTGTAAGGCGCTGCTCAGGACCTTTATCTAAGATGGCTCCTATAAAAGATTTCCTCGACAAGCCTGCAAGAATGGGCAACTCTAACTCGTGAAATTGTTTAAAGTGCTTAAGCATGCTGAGGTCATAGTCAGGCGTTTTTCCAAAAAGGCCACCACCAAAACCGGGGTCAATAATCAAGCGATGTCGCTGAATACCAGCCTCTTCACATCGAATAACCGCTTTTTTCAAGTAATCAGTTACTTCCATCATCAGGTTATCATAGTGAGGAATAAACCCTGCCTCAGGGTGATCAACCAGTGAATGCATTAGAACAACAGGTAGGTCAGTGGCCGCTACAGCTTCAAGAGCACCAGGACGGTTAAGAGCGCGAATATCATTGATTATACCCGCACCGGCAAGTGCACTTTCTCGGATCACAGCAGCAGAGCTGGTATCAACAGAAATAATGCAATCAAACCGTTGACTCAATGCTTCAACCACAGGAATGATGCGGTCTAATTCCTGTTCACACGAAACCACATCTAAGACATCATGTTCTGCCGAAATACCGCCAACATAGCGAGCCGCATCCTTTGTGTCTTTATAGCCATAACGCTGAACCATGGCGCTGGTTGATTCGCCGCCTACATCTAAAATGGCAGCGCCTGCCGCCGCCATCACTTCCGCCCTTTTTAAGGTATCATCAATGCCAGTGCAGCGGCTCGCTGCATAAAATGAGTCAGAGGTGACATTCAAAATCCCCATAATTTTGGGGCTACTTAAATTGAGAGTTTTTCCTGAACAGTTAAGCTCAAAGCATTTGCTCATTGCCATCCTCTTTATAATACAGGCAATTTTTCTGCATAGTAGCAAGTTAATGTATTAATACCAATAGCGCACTCTAGCCATAGTACGATGCCTTTGAGTAAGGGTTTATATAACCAATAATACCAAACAGCTCATCTAACTACGCTATTGCACTGACTATCGAAACACAAGAAACTGCATTGACACTCTTTGCAATAGCCCTGCTATTACTCATGATTCTGTCTTATTCTGGAGTCAGGCTACCCATGCTTATTGAAAAATAAGCGCTAGGTATTATTGGTCACTAGCTATTGGACTATCGGGTATTTTTTCCTGTGGCATGAGTAAATAAAAATCCGTTGTAAAACTGACTGGCACAGGTTGGTCAAGGCGGCCGACCGGTTGAAACGAGTGACGCCCCAGATAAATTGCATCGGGGTAGTTTTGCTCAAGTCTTTGCTGAACCATTGCAGTTTGTCTTTTCCCCTGACGGATTAGAATCATTCCTCCTTTGCGACGAATATCTTCCGGCTTCAGCCATAGGCTTTGGCTAGGATCTAAATCAAAATAAGGAATGATACCCGTTCGATCATAGGCAACTAATGCTGCAATGTGGTAGTGTAACCCAGCCAAATACGGCATTGGCTCATGGCTATACTGGTGCCATAATTTCTGGGTATACGCCATTTCCTCCCGTGCAGGCAGGTATTCATCAGAATACCAGTAATCTGCCTTATACATAGGCTTGTAATATAAGTAAGCCGTACGCAAACCACAAAAAGTAATGCCTAATGCCAAACAGCAAATAGCCAAGGTGCGAAAACGCTGATAGGTGATAACGGGCTTAACGTAAACCAGAATCAACAGTGGTAGCCACGCAAAATACGGCGTTGCCCAGCGGGGAATCAGCTGTTTTCCAGTAAATAAACCAAGCATCAACGTTAATATAAAAGGCCCTAACGCCACGGCTATTAAAAACTGTTGCTGAAATGAACCACGCAAAACGCCTTGGGGTTGCTCATGTTGCTTTTTGCCTCTAAATAGCGGAATACAAAGCAGCAGTAGCGGAATTACATTGCTAAAACTATTAACGGCAAATTCAAGGGGGTGAAATAAGTGGGCAAACCATCGAGGAGGGGCAATGCCAGTTGATGAATGCACATAGGTCGTTTCAAAATATTCAACTGGTGCGAAATGCTCCTTGGTTAGCCATAATAGATGGGGAGCTATAACCGCTATTGCTACCAGCGCACCTAACCAAGGGTACCAAGTTTTTAGGTTCTGCTTGCCTGCGGTGGTTGTTAACATGGTGAGCATCAATGGCAATAGCAGCACGGCAGCCTGATATTTGGCCAGTAGAGCCAAACCAGAAAATAACCCAGAAAGCAGCCAATAGGTTAAAGATACACGGGTCACGGCGAAATAGAATGTTAGTACCAGCAAAGCCCAAATTGGCCCTTGAATCGTATCAGGTGTTACTCTCTCAACGCGGTTACTATAGAACAGTACGCCTAGCAATAAAAAAACCGCTAGCACGGCGCTATAATCCGATAAATACTCTTTGGCAAGACGCCATACAGCAATAAATACCGTTACAATCGAAAGTTGCGCCAACAAATAAATAGGTAAATCAGAACTATCACTAAAACTGGCAAAGAGCGCTGTCAGCCATGCTGCTAGGGGCGGGTGTTTGCTATAGCCCCATTGCCACAGATTTCCCCAAGCAATGCCTTCAAGCGTATCAGCATGAGGCGAATGCCTCACCCACGTTTCACTCAACGTCCAAAAGATCAGCTGAAACAAACACAGTACGACTAGCCAGAACCATGGCCTTGTCTGTAGTTGTTTTATGTCCGTTAATATATTTTCCGTGGCCATAGCCCAGTTACGCATCTCAAGTCCTTGCAATGTTTATCAGACGACTTTCAAAAGGTTCACATCCATGATCGCCATACGCTGTAATGGTTTTCAGCAGCAAGAGCATTTAAATTGGATAGCAGCCTTATAAAGACAATTACGTTTAAACTAAAAGCAATATATAAAACACAATAATCCTGTTCGTAGGCACTTTCGAACCATTGAACAGCCGGCATGAATAGCCCAAGGAAACAGTATAGTAGAGGTTTTTAACAAAATCGTTGTAATCGCCTGGCTTAATACCGGCGGTATATAATACCAATTGAATTTTTTAACTACGCTAAGGCACGATTGGTATAAGAAGGGAATGTGTGGAGCAGGTCACAACCGTCAGCTGAGGCCAAGTAGCAAAAGTGAAATCAAAATAATAGCCATATGTTTTAGCGTGATATCAGACTACGTCGATAAGACACAAAAAAAGGTAGAAAATCTACCTTTTTATAACGCGGTTTATTTAACATTATTAGCTGTTTTATCTACCGTATTCACGTTTTGTTAGCTGTGCTTTCAGTGGTAGCGTTGTCGTCCTTTTTTTCTTGAGTTTCCTTTGGTTTTTCATCTATCGCAGGCTCATCCTTTGCATTGCCTTGCCCATTATCATCGGAATGGTCTTTCGGTGGGCGTGCCTTTTTGCCATCCATAATGTCTTTGATCTGATCAGCATCAATGGTTTCATATTGAATCAATGCTTCTGCCATCAGGTCAAGTTTGTCGCGGTTTTCGTGCAGAATTTTCTCAGCGGTTTCATAGCACTCATCAATAATACAGCGAACTTCTTCATCAATAAGTCGAGCGGTTTCACCGGAAACATTCATCTTCGAGTTACCATAGCTCTTACCGAGAAATACCTCACCTTCTTCTTCATCATACATTAATGGACCAAGCTTATCAGACAAACCCCATTTCGTTACCATGCTGCGGGCAATCTGGCTGGCACGCTGAATATCATTAGAAGCGCCTGTAGTAACACCAGACCCGCCCAAGGTCATCTCTTCAGCAATTCGACCACCAAAAAGCGAGCAAATCTGGCTCATCAATGCTTGTTTGCTCTGACTGTAGCGGTCTTCTTCTGGCAGAAACATGGTGACACCCAAAGCACGACCACGAGGAATAATACTCACTTTGTAAACAGGGTCATGGTCAGGCACTAAAAGTCCAACAATAGCATGACCTGCTTCGTGATAAGCAGTATTGCTCTTTTCTTTCTCAGACATCACCATGGACTTACGCTCTGCACCCATCATGATTTTATCTTTTGCCATATCGAACTCGCGCATATTCACTGTACGCTTGTCCATTCGTGCAGAGAAAAGTGCAGCTTCGTTGACAAGGTTAGCTAGATCAGCGCCAGAAAAACCCGGTGTGCCACGGGCAATAACGCTAGCATCTACATCATCAGCTATTGGTACTTTGCGCATGTGAACTTTAACAATCTGCTCTCGCCCACGAATATCAGGTAGCCCTACAATCACTTGGCGATCAAAACGACCAGGGCGTAATAACGCTGGATCAAGCACATCAGGCCGGTTAGTAGCAGAAATCACGATGATACCGTTATTGCCGTCAAAGCCATCCATCTCTACCAGTAACTGGTTAAGCGTTTGCTCACGTTCGTCGTGACCGCCGCCCATGCCTGCGCCACGATGGCGACCCACGGCATCAATCTCATCAATAAAAATAATACAAGGAGCCTGCTTTTTTGCTTGTTCGAACATATCGCGGACACGAGAAGCACCAACCCCGACAAACATCTCAACAAAGTCAGAACCTGAAATGGTAAAAAAAGGTACTTTCGCTTCACCGGCAATGGCTTTTGCAATCAGCGTTTTTCCGGTTCCCGGTGGGCCGACCATTAATACACCCCGGGGAATTCGCCCACCCAGACGTTGAAACTTGCCAGGATCTTTCAAAAAGTCTACCAGTTCCTGAACATCTTCTTTGGCTTCTTCAACACCGGCAACATCAGCAAATGTCGTTTTAATTTGGTCTTCAGGTAATAGCCTTGCCTTGCTTTTACCGAAACTCATCGGCCCGCCACGGCCACCACCGCCGCCTTGCATTTGCCGCATAAAAAACATAAAAATGGCCAGAATGATCAAAATTGGAAAACTGGCTACCAGTAGTTGTGTCCAAATACTTTGCTTTTCAATGGGCTTGGCTTGAACCTGCACCTTGCTGCGCAACAGTTCATTCATCAGTTGATTATCAGGAATTGTAGGTGGCAAATTGGTTTCAAATCGCTCGCCATTATTTTGTTGACCAGTAACGGTAAACCCATCAACTAGTACATTGCTGACCTGATTGTTTTCAACCATGTGCACAAATTCGGAATAGCCAATCTTCTGGGTAGAAGAATGCATCCCATCAAAATTTTTAAAAACGGTCAATAATACTAACGCTATTATGACCCATAGAATCAGATTTTTTGCCATATCATTCAAGGAGCTACCCTCTCTTGAGCCTTCTTCCTGTAAGCCAGTGCTGGTCGTTCCGGAAATCTGGCTATCTATTATGCGTATAATACCCACCGTAACCATACACGAATGCTGTCACGGGTGACAGTGATCAATCACATTAAAGCCTGAAAACAGGGCTAAAAGGCTGTTCACAATCTTAATGCGGGCTACAAGCGCCACTAAAAAACCTTTACTGCACTTTTTGGTCCTTATTGCTGTTAGCTAAGACGACAAACAGCCACTAAGTGACATGACTCTAGCCTTTAAATTCTCTAGCCAATAAATAAACTTCTCTAGAACGAGGGCGAGAAGCCTTTGGCTTTCGTGTTTGAACACGATTAAATGATGAACGAACATCCTTTAAATATGTCTCAAACCCTTCGCCTTGAAATACCTTGGTGAGAAAGAGGCCATTTTTTTTGAGCACCTGCCTTGCCATGTCCAATGCCAGTTCAACAAGATGCATTGATCTGGGTTGATCAATAGACAACATACCACTCATATTGGGGGCCATATCTGAGATTACAAGATCTACTTGGTCAGTGCCGATGGTTTGGATAATTTTTTCCAAAATGATTTCATCTGTAAAATCACCTTGTATAAAATCAACACTGGGCAGAGGATCTATAGCTAAGATGTCAGAAGCAACAACCCGACCATGATCACCCACTAAGCCAACTGCAACCTGTGACCAACCTCCTGGAGCAGCACCTAAGTCTACAACGTTCATACCCTGCTGGATAACATGGTCCTTTTCTTGAATCTCCAATAGTTTGTAGCTGGCCCGAGAGCGCCAACCCTCTTTTTTTGCGCGTTTAACATAATGATCATTAACATGCGCCTGAAGCCATCGCCCACTGCTTTTAGATCTAGCCATATCTACCTGAATGACGCCAAAAATTATTCTCAAGACGTCATAGTAATCAACATACTATGAAATACAAGGGAAGGATTGCTTAATCTGGCTGATATTTATCGTCGTTGTTATCGCCTTCTGAAAAGACCCTGCAGTACATACGGCTTTGCTAAAAGCTAAATCACTTTGACCATCTAATAGCCATCCCTTTTTCTAACTATGCTATCGCGCTGGTCATCCGAACGCCAACACTGCGATTAGGGCGAGTCATATTGACTTGAATGGCGCCAAAAATATTTTAAAGGCGCCATACTAACCAACTCACCAGCAAATACAAGACATAAACCGCTTAATCTGCGCCTTCGCCTGCAACGATGCCTGTTTCATCTATCAGATTCAATTCAGCTTCACGTATTATATTATCTATAGGCACCTCACCTTTCCCCTCCACTAGAAGCATGTTTTCACCTAGCATCTTTTTAGCTAGCATTTTTTTACGTGCGATATCTCTGCCATCTAGTTTACGCTCAAGGAATTCTCCCAAACGTTTCGGCCCTAACATTAAAACAGGTCCAAGAACTGCAGCACCAAGCACCCAAGTGGATACAGGTATCCATGCATTATCCCCTGCCCATTCCAGGGCGTTACAGTCAATCGCTGATATATTGGCAGCGGCTGCAGGACAAAACATATCTCCTGCGGTAGTTGCGTTATAGGCTACAGTGCTATTAAGGGTGGTTGCGGCATAACCTAAAGAGGCAGCTGCAACGCCCTTTCCACCGCTCCATAGCCTTCCCATCAACTGCGATATCGGTAGAATAGCTCCCCAAGCATTCGCTAGGTATGCACCAGCGCAGCAAGCAGCTACGGGCCCAACAACATAGCAACGTGATTTTATATAATTAGGCCGTATTGACCGTACCAGTTCTCTTTTCTCTTTATCTATTAGAATCCCTAGAAAATTGAATATCTCTTTTCCAGTACTAGCAGCAACAGTTACAATATCGAAGCCTTGTATGAAGTAAGCAACCATAGCCCATGTTGCGAGGGCACCAGCGCCCATAGTAGCACCATCTGTCATTGCGTTAAGAATTTGTTGTGCCGAAAAAATACTGGTAATGCTGAATGCTGCTGCGACTTTAAACAAAAATGTGAGTACATTTGCGGTATTAGAGTCCTTCCACATAGATATGCGCTCAAAGAAAGAAGGCTCGTGAGGACCGAAAGCTGCTATTACTTTTTTTCTTAGTTTTTCTCGCACCGCTAAAAATTTCTGCACGTCAGCATCACCTTCATCGGCACTTTCCTCATAATTACTAATTAGATTGTCTTCTATCTCATTAAGTATGCGCATATTTTTTTGATCATCATTATTGGCATGAAGCTTGAGCTCAACTGCGCCATCTTGCTGATTATTCGGAATATTTGGATCAAGATCAGGTTCAAGTGTATTCGTTGTGCGCCGAAAAAATGAACATAGTTTATTTGGTGCGTTTAATACAGCCTTACCTACGTCCGTTGAACCTAAATAAGCACAACCGGCGCCAGGCACGAAATTCCATACACAAAATACTATGCTCGCGACTATAGCGACGGCCTGACTTCCGGTGTTTTTTGCAATAAGTGTGCCTGTTTTAGCGGCTAAAAATGCATCAAATGAGGCATCTAGTGCTGCTATTGCTAGGCTTAATCTAACGGCAGTTTTTGATACAGACTTTACTGAATTATCTGTTGTATCACGCATTACAATCTTTTGGTCATCGCTTTGCTCTACAACAGGCTCATAGCGGTTCATATCTTTTAAATAAGTTGCCTCATTAACCTCATGCAACGACATTTCGTTGTAGGTTCTGTCGCCTTCGATTTCTGCTGTTAGTGCTGCTGCTTTATCATCAGATACAAACATACACTTCGTTGTATTAGTAGGTTTTTTAGATTTTCCAGCTTCTGTGTTAGATTCTCCATCTGCTGTTACCACTTGTAATGGTACAGACTCCTCATCGGCAATGCCTTTAGCGTTAGCACCGCAGACAGAACCCTTTACCGCAGTCGCTAGCTTATCTACCCCTTTGGTAGCCAAAAGCATACTTGCTGCAGTAGCCCCTACTTTAACAAGTAGTGTTAATGTATTGGCTTTTTCTGTTTTAGTGGAGAATACAAAAGGCGCGACCGCACCATCATATATAGAAAATAAATTTAGCCCCATACCTAAGGAAAGAAAAGTTACCGCAATGATGCGCCCATTGCTCATTTCTTTATAGAAATATCTTGCGCCGTTACTATCTTTAGCGCACTTTCTAAGCACCTTGTGTGACAGTTTATTTTTACAAAAATCATCGATCTGCTTCAGGAGTACTTCTTTCCTTTCTTTATTATTATTTTTATCTGAATTGGTTAGTTCAGGATCCACTAATACACTTGTTGCTATTATTTCTTGTTGTATTTCGAGTGGATCCTCAGCTTGTATTTTGAGTGGATCCTCAGCTTGTGTTTCGAGTGGATCCTCAGCTTGTGTTTCGAGTGGATCCTCAGCTTGTGTTTCGAGTGGACTCTGAGGTGGATCCATAGCATAAACTAAACTAGATAAAGATAAAAAAAAATTAATTAAAAAGACAAATGAAATATGTTTTAAGAAACAACTATTATTCTTGGTCATAATAATAAAACAGCCTCCCCATTGATTATCTAACAAATAAAATTATCTGAGATTTATTATTTTACCCTCAAGAAGATATAGTACATAAATTCAACTATACAAAAAAATTATTGTTACATTTTTTTAATGTATTTAAAAAATGCAACACTATTTTTTTACGCATATGTTTTAAAAAACATCACTTCTAATTTTTAAAAAAAAATAATGAAGGTATTTCCATGATAGACTGCATGAATTAAGTAACATTTTTTGCTGCATCTTTATTCTAATCAAAGTAGAATGGCCCTATTTTGTAATAAGGTATTCTTACCATGCATCTCAATGCCGCAGAAAAAAAGCAGTTCCGTGCTATTGGGCATGACCTAAAACCTGTGGTTACTGTTGCCGACAAGGGGTTAACAGAAGGCGTTGTTAACGAAACGTTGCGCGCTTTGCATGATCACGAGCTTATCAAAATAAAGTTTGTCGTGGGTGATCGGGCGCTGAAACAGCAGCTAATAACTGAACTCTGCCAGCAAACAGAGGCCGAGCTGATTCAAACCATAGGCAATATGGCTCTGATTTATAAGCCTGCGAAAAAGCCGCATCCTATGCTGTCTAATGTGATGACTCCGCCATCGTAATATATGCCTTTATTAATTTTTCCTGTATATGAACAGGGTTATTTGAAACAAACTGTTTTAAATAACCCGCCGTCAACACAGCAACCCGAATTATCGTTATTGAAAACGCCTTTAATGCCCATCATCCTTTCTAACGACGCTATTGCTAACCATCAAAACACCAACTCTTAATTAGAGCTCTTTTGAGCAACCCTGATACTATTTGTCATTCCGCCTTGCTCTAGAGTCCAGCAGCCCATACCCATTACGGTAGTTAGCAAATAGGATTAGTATCATCTCTTGCTTGCCTGTTATGGATTTATCCTCATCGACGGTAATGGGTTCATGCCGGATAAAAAAATGTTTTAACTGCCAAGAACACACAGTAACCTAACTAAGAGGCTACTCATAATCATGTGTAAACATACCTCAACATTTTTTAGGGGTAAACAAGTGACGGTTATAAAACAATAAGCGCAAGGGTATCGTTGTCAGGAGAAAATAATGAAAATAACAGGGAGGCGCTTTGTATTAACAAGTATTGCATCATTGATTGCCTTACATGTGCAGGGTGAAGACACCACAACGGTTGCAACCAGAACTAATGTGCCAGCCGGTTTTGAAGCGTTATCTCAATCTCAACGGTCACTGATTGATGTCTATTATGGCAATCGCTATATTGGCTCTCAATTGGCTACTTATGGTCCCACTACCATACGGTTTTCTGACCCTACCGCCCTAGTTAGACTCATTGGCAATATCAGTGACCCTACTATTGTCATCGAAGGTTTAACCGGCGAACTCAGTACCAACACCGACAAAATATGCCGCAGCGCCGATCAAGCCAATTGCGGCATGATGGTGCCGGCGATCAGTGGCGTTATTTTTGATGAAAACCGATTCCGAGCTGATGTGTTTATTAACCAACGTTTTCTGAAAACACGACCCGCCAATGTGGGTAAGTACCTGCCGCCATCTGATGCGGATTATTCTTTTATGCAAATGTTTTCCGCCACCCTCTCTGGTGCCCGAGGTGATGATAACAATACAATCGACAGTGACGATTATACGTTCTATGGCACCAGTGTATTTGCTGAAGGTGAAAACAGTCTTTATGCAAGCTGGGATTATTCCAAGACACAACATTTTTCTTTAGATGCATTCTATGGGCAGCAGGATTTTGAAGGCGTTCACTACCGTATTGGCCTGATCGATAGCGAAGGGTTTGGTTTTAGTTTTACTTCAGACCGAACCCTCACGGGCGTGCGCGTCGGTAGTTCAGACAATACTCGCATTGATACCCAGTTTTCCGGTGGTATACCACTGGATGTGTTTCTACCCGTACGCGGCCGAATCGAAGTGTTAAAAAATAAACGCTTAATTGCTTCGTATTTTATGGAAGCTGGTAGCCATCAATTAAATACATCAGCATTTCCATCAGGTGCTTATGATGTGGAAATCAAACTATTAAACGAACAGGGCGGCCTGATAAAAACTGAGACACGCTTTTTTGCTAAGGAGTTTAATCTCCCCCCAGCCAATGAATGGCGTTACTTTATGGAAGCGGGCAAAATCATGGATCGCAATACCGATAAATGGCTGCCGCAAATGACTGACCAGTTACTTGTTCGCGGTGGTGTTAGTCGCCGCTTAACCCCTACTACATCAATAACAACCAGTGCCGCCATCAATACTGAAAACAGTCTAGCAGAGCTTGGATTATTTAATATTGGCTACTTTCATGAACTGTCACCCTCAATTATGATCGGAAATAACAGCGCTTATGGTGCGAATATAATTGGGCGTTTAAGTTGGGGTGATGTCACGTTTAATGGTTCCTATAGCCAGCTCTGGAATGATCAATACAACAACAATCTGAGTACAAATACCACCGATTTTTCTACATTATTAGGTGCATCCTTTCGCCAAGGCAGCTTATCTTTTAACACATCAATGTTCGGTGGTAGCATCAGCTATGGTTTCAGCGAAAGCCAGAACGCTAACGAGGGCACAACCCAGACCCATGCCATTAGCTATCGTACCAATTTATACCGTTTTGAAGACCTCAATGTTGACTTAGATACCAGTTACAGCATGTCTAACGATGACCAAGTGGCTTTGTTCAGCGTTAACTTTCGACTAAGAGATGATCGTTGGTCTTGGCGGATGACTCCCAGAGCTGAACGACGATGGCAAGGCAATAACAGCACGTCTCGTAACGAAAATTTAAGCTTTTCCGGTACGTGGAATAATGACATGCCCGATAGCACCGTTCGCGCTAATTTCGGCGTTGAAACAGGCCGAGAGGGAGAACGCTACA
Source organism: Endozoicomonas sp. (ex Botrylloides leachii) (assembly GCA_028728195.1). Lineage (GTDB taxonomy): Bacteria > Pseudomonadota > Gammaproteobacteria > Pseudomonadales > Endozoicomonadaceae > Endonucleibacter. Next base: position 8,215 of record JAQYUY010000011.1, on the reverse strand, counting down.
CTAGCCGCATTGAAGTAGGTAACAGCTGGGGCACGGGTGATATTGCACTCAATCATGTTGTCGATGACTTTGCTACAACCAGCTACGCAGCAAGCTTTAGTAGCAGTTTTATAACCAATGGAGAGTATGCTTCTATCGGAGGAGAACATAGTGCTGAAAGCGCGCTGATGATCCATGTCACCGGACAGGAGGGAGATATTTTTGATGTCACTGTCAATGGGCAGCGCAGAGGTTATGCCGTGGCTGGGCATCCATCACTGGTGCCGTTATCACCTTATGATCAGTATATCGTCAGCATTAACCCTACCGGTACTGCTTTATATGATTTTGATGAAAGACAACGGACTGTCACCTTATACCCAGGCAATGTTGTTGCTCTAAACTATGATGCCGTTGCCTTGCAACTGCTATTTGGGCGTCTACTTTATAATGGCGAGCCGCTCAGAGGTGCTGTTCTTAAAGGCGGACAATATCCTGCAGATAGCGATGATGTTGGATTATTCCAAATGGAAGTAAGGCACGATAAAGAAGCCATTGAAGTAGTATTAGATAATGGTCATGTGTGCAGCTTACCCCTGCCTGAACAGGAGGACAGCGTGTTGAGACTGGGTACAGTTGACTTAAATAAGGCGAATTGCGTTCACCCTACACTAAAGAAAAGCGCTAATAATAAGGTTAATGCTACTGCCTTGAGCGTATTGAAAGTTTAAAAGGAAAACGGTAAACGTTAGTTGTTTATTCTCGACTTTCTGAATATTTTATCGCCTGAAAGCCTGCTATAACCCTCATTAAAGCCGTTAGTAGACAAACAGCAGCAAAACCTGTTGCTAATGTGGGAAATTGTGTTGGCACCAGACAAAATAAAATAAAGATCATGATGGTTTCTGTTCCCTCAACAATACCACCTAAATAGTAAAATGACTTACAAGAAAAATGGGGGTCAACGAGCTTGTGTTTTTCAGCCATAATGGCATACGCTAAAAAACTTGAGCCTGTTGCCATAAATGAAAATAACAATAGATTTGCAGCAACGCCATTTTTTATCGGGTTCGCCAATGCAAAACCCAACACAATGCCAGCATAGAAAATAAAATCCAAGGTGATATCAAGAAACCCCCCCGCATCAGTTGGTGTTGTTAACCGTGCCAGCGCACCGTCTAAACCATCCATTAATCGGTTAATAGCTATCATGGCCAAGGCCGGTAAGTATAACTGACTAGCAAGTAAGGGAATGGCTGTTAGGCCAACAATAAACCCGGTGAATGTCAGCTGATTAGGTGTTATACGCTTAACAAGCAAGACGGCCACTTTATTAAGCGGCGTACGCACCCATTGGGCTGTCCAGCGATCTAGCATAATATTCAAACCATAAATAATTTAGATTTGATCATGATGATAGTGCACTCTCTGACGTTAACTCTATTGCTTTTTAGTTCAGAGCACGGCATCGTCAGAAACATAGGGTCAAAGGGATTAGCCTATAATGCCACTACCATCAGGAAATGATAACCACAGAGTAGTCAGTTACAACCTTAAGTGGAGTATACTAATTAAACTGACATTAGTTGCTATTTGCATTGGCGGCTGGTTTTTTGCTTACCAGTGGGGAAAGCGTATTGCGTTAGAAACGAATGGACAGCTAGTGCAACAAAATAAAGAACTAAAGACTCGCATTGCTGCCGCTGATATTAAGCAAAAAAAACAACTTCAAAGTATCACACTGCTTGAAAGTGCTCGTCAGATTGATAAATTGGCGCTCAATAATGTCAGGACTCTGGTTAGAGAGCTAGAGCAAGATAAATCAACACTTCATGAAGAGCTGACTTTTTATCGCAGCGTGATTGCGCCAGAACATGCTGAGACCGGCATTAGACTGCACGAATTTACGTTATTACAGGGTGATCAGCCTAGGAGCTTTCAACTGCGCTTTGTTGTTTCTCAGATTTCACGGAAAAATGATTTCCGAAAAGGTGAGGCAAGGGTTAACCTCAAAGGTAAGCAAGGAAATAAAGCGGTGTCATTATCTTTATTTGAACTAGCTGGGCAAAATAGCTCAAGTCTGCCTCTAGGTTTCCGATATTTTCAGATACTACCTAAAAAGCAGAAATTTTTTCAGTTCAAGCTACCAGACAACTTTGTACCTGAGCAAATAGACATCGTTATTAATATGAGTAGCGGTTCAGTAAGGAAACTAGATAAAGTATTTGATTGGAATAAGGAGCTAGCTACTGATGTGGGAAAACATCTGGACCTGGATTTGGGGCGAGAGCCAGAAAAAAAAGAAAGAACAAAAGCGCGTTAATAATACTGCGCTGATAGCATCAAGCATGACTATACAAGGGGAGGTTAAGTTTGAAGGTACCTTGCATATTGAGGGCCAAGTTAAGGGCAATATTAGCTCAGATCAAGGACTGTTAACGCTAAGTAGAAGCAGTTGTGTTGAAGGAGATATCTGCGTAGCCAGTATCCGTATTAATGGTATCGTAAAGGGCAATGTTTATTGTTCAAAGCATTTGCTACTGTCAGAAAAAGCCATCATTACCGGAAATGTATATTATAATGCGATAGAAATGGCTAAAGGTGCTGAAGTTAATGGTAATTTAGAGCATCTTGACTCTTCGGTATTACAACAAGCAGTACCCATTGATGATCTAGCGATTGAAGATAGCGGTTCTGTTACAGTGAACAATGAAAGCAGTCAGATAACCTAAAACGTACTAACTATGGGAAGTTGACGATTCTGTTGAATTAGTCGGATAATGCACATCTAATACAGACTAGAAGCATTAATAATAGCTGCAATATTTATACTAAAAACACCTCTAGCAATATACCCTTAATAAACAATACCCTGTAATTGTTTAGCTTTAAGTAGTGCACGGGCAGTTATGAGGCGTTTTATTCTGATGGCTTGGGTACATGACTTGGTAACACAAATGTATGGCATGGGTGCCGTGAATGGGAGAATAAATGAGCATTGTTGAAACAGTAACGCCAACCCCCATTATTTTTACCGACAGTGCTGCCGCCAAGGTGCAAGAGCTGGTAGCAGAAGAGGAAAACCCTGGGCTTAAGCTACGGGTTTATGTGACCGGCGGCGGCTGTTCTGGCTTTCAGTATGGATTTACATTTGATGAAAATATTGCAGATGACGATACCTTGATTAGTAATGGTGAGGCACACATGGTGGTAGATTCACTGAGCTATCAATATCTAGTTGGCGCTGAAGTGGATTATGAGGAGGGGCTTCAAGGTTCTCGTTTTCTAGTACAAAACCCTAATGCTAAAGCAACCTGCGGGTGTGGCTCCTCGTTTTCTATTTGATTGCTAGCGCGTTATTTTAGACTCTTTTATCATAACCCCAAAGCGGCATTATATTTAATCTGATTGCTGGGACATGCGCTAACTCTATTTTTTGCCACCTGCCTTTTCTGCATAATAGTAAATGGGTATGGCCTAACTAAAAGCTTGAGAAGCCCCCTCTTCATCATTGCCCGCTATGCCACTTGAGTGAATTAATAATGACATCGAAACCTACTCTTTGGAAAAATCCAATTCACTTACTTGCTTTTGGATTCGGCAGTGGTCTGTCACCCAAAGCACCGGGCACCATGGGTACTGTTGCTGCAATTCCCTTTTATCTACTCATGCAGCCGCTTGGTATTTGGCAATACTCGTTAATATTACTGATCACTAGCACTGTGGGCGTATGGTTATGCGATAAAACCTCAAAAGACCTTGGTATACATGATCATCCAGGTATCGTATGGGATGAATTTTGTGGTTATTGGCTCACCATGCTAGCAGCTCCGACAGGCTGGTTATGGGTGCTGTATGGCTTTATATTATTTCGCCTATTTGATATCTGGAAACCATGGCCTATCAGCTGGCTAGATACGAACATTAGTGGGGGGCTAGGTATTATGCTAGATGACATTGTGGCCGGTTGTCTTGCTCTGCTTGTATTGCAAGCAACGGTTTTTTTGCTTGATATAAGGGTATGTCACATAGTTAACGTGTTATAATATCACGTTTGTCGCTCGCATCCAGAGTCACAGAATGTTACAATTCGGCCTCTTAATTATTAGAAACAATAACTATTGCCTTTACCGGTATCGGTGTTATTTTAAGTATTTACAGCCACAACATGCTTTTATTTTATCTTGTTGGTGGCTGTTCAAGGAGCTGTGAGTGTCTGTTAGGTTTGTTGCAGAATCACGCCTGCCCACGCCTTTTGGTGAATTCATTATTCATGGCTTTGAAGATGAAATGTTGGGTAAGGAGCATATAGCGCTATCTATGGGGGATCTCTCTGGCAGCAAGCCGGTTCTAGCAAGAGTCCATTCCGAGTGTCTGACTGGCGATTCACTATTCAGTATTCGCTGCGACTGTGGTGCCCAACTTCATTCTGCGCTGGAAAAAATTGCCAAAGAAGGGCGTGGTGTTTTGCTTTACTTACGTCAAGAGGGGCGTGGCATTGGCTTGCTGAATAAGATCAAAGCCTATAATCTTCAGGATTATGGAATGGATACCGTGGAAGCTAATAAGGAGTTAGGCTTTGCGCCTGATCTGCGCAACTATGATATGTGCAAACACATATTTAAACATCTAGGGGTATCCAAGCTGCGCCTAATGACCAATAACCCTGAAAAAATTGATGCACTAATAAAACAAGGGTTAATAATTGCAGAGCGAGAACCTCATCAGGCTGGAAAAAATAGACATAACGAGCGCTACCTTACGACTAAAGCATACAAACTTGGTCATTTATACAATAAAGCGTGATAGTTATTAACGTTGGTTTTATTGTTAGCTGAACGCTTACCCGGCATCGCACATCTAGTTATACCCATCGTATTTTCTAACTGCCATAGTGCGCATCAATAGCCCAATAGCGTAGTGAAAAAATTCAATTGGTATAAAATCTGAGCCACCACACCTGATACGACTGCCAAAGGTAAACTTTTATCGCGTCGTATCAAGCAAAGCTCTTCGCATGCAGGTTTATTTAGCATTGCCTTGATTAGCAACTGCCTTCATAGCTGCTTCAATGTCACCTTGGTCGCCAAGATAATTTTTAGACAGTGGTCGAAGATTCTTGTCTAGCTCGTAAACTAGCGGTACACCCGTTGGAATGTTTAAATCTAATACATCCGTATTACTCATATCATCAAGGTACTTAACCAATGCTCTCAAGCTATTGCCATGTGCGCCAATTAACACTTTTTTCCCGGTTAGAATATTTGGCGTAATCACATCGTGCCAATAAGGTAGTACACGATCAATGGTCAATGCCAAGCTTTCTGAACGGGGCAATACGCGCCAATCAATACCTTTATAGCGTGGATCTTTTCCAGGAAAGTATTCGCTGTGTTCGTCAACTGATGGTGGCGGCATATCAAAACTTCGACGCCAAATTTTCACCTGATCAGCACCGTGTTTCATCGCTGTTTCAGCTTTATCTAAACCCGTTAAGGCACCGTAGTGACGTTCGTTAAGCCGCCATGATCGCTCAACAGGAAGCCACAATTGCCCCATTTCTTCCAGAACGATATTCACCGTGCGGATTGCCCGTAGAAGAACAGAGGTAAAAACCTGATCAAACTCAAAGTCAGTTTCCCGCAAGAGTTGTCCAGCTAATTTCGCCTGCTCAATACCTGTGTTCGTTAGATCAACATCATGCCAACCGGTAAAGCGATTTGCCAAATTCCACTCACTTTCACCATGTCGGATCAATACTAACTTATACATAAATTCTCCAAGGCTTTCAAAAAGATCCTGACATTCCTTGCGCCCTATCAGCAGCAAAGGTTCTCATACCAACGGTACATTCTAATACCAATTGTCCTTGGTAACTACGATATATACTCATGATGACTGAATATACTTAATTTTTTTAGTGTTTTTTTTAATGCCTTTAGCAAGTAAACAGCATAAATCTCATCGAGGTATCTTATTAAAGCACGAGTAAAGTAATGGTTAGGTGGTATGGAAAAGCATAAAACTGAAGACAGTTTATCGCATCACTAATAAAAAAAAAATCTTGGTCTATAATCATTCAACTTCAAAATAATTTTTTTGTAGAGACGCATCTCTATTTAATTATTGAGCTTTTTCCTGCTTACAAGAAAAGTTAAGGACAGTATATAAAAATGAAAGCTATTCCCCTACTTTTTGGCTGTTTTATGGCCTTCTTTGTTACCACGGCATATTCAAAAAGCCCTCATCTTAAGATAGTGGTTGAACTAGCAGAAGATAATGCCTTAAAAGCGATATCCATTTCTCCCTACAAAGATCTTAGGGGTATTACTTCAAGAGATGAACTATTAGATGTCCTAAGCTCTGCAAAATTTAGTTTGACCTATCCAAAAACGATATTGAAAAACCGTAGCATTTTGGCATCAGCACAAAAAACTACTGATAAGTTGTACGATTTCCAAATGATATTACTCCATACAAAAGACGATTTAGACGATACAAATCCACCAACAGACATGGATATCACCAAATGTATTAGCCTATGGTTAGCAGATCTATGGCATAAAAAAGAGCACCCTTTTTGCCAAGGGGAGTATCCAGAAGCATTCAATGGCTTTAAGTTTAAAATGAAGACCATGCCTTCCAAAAGTGTATCGGTTATTCAACAATACAATGCAGATCAAGCAAAAACCAGTGATTATAGTATGGATGATAGCGACGCACATACGGATAACATGTATCACAATGAATTAATAACTAGTCAAGAAAAGTTTATCCTACACCCTGTAACTGTTAATTATTTTGGGGGTGATAATACCCCAGAAATAGATAAGACAATCACGATTTCTTATCAAAACATTGAGGAAGAAAGCATTGTAGAGGACGCTTTTAAGCCTACCCATGCGAAGCCCAATCTAGAGCAACCTAACCAAGAGGCTATTAACAACAATAGTATGGCAAGCAGTCAACCTGCTACAAGTCAAACAGGTGATTTTTTATGCGAACAATGTAACCTAGAATTCCCAAACACCCACCACTTGATAACACATTTAAAGACTCATACAGAGGGAAAGCCCTATAAATGCAAATATTGTGATAAGTGTTTCAGAAATACCTCTAACAGGGATACACATACCCGCCGCCACCATACGGGGGAAAAGCCCTTTAAATGCGAACATGTTGATTGTAATAGATCTTTCACCACCCGCATACAAATGAGAGTACATACCTTCAGTCATTCGGATCAAAAACTCTTTCAATGCATACATTGTGAGAAATCTTTCTCCTTTCCTAATGGTTTGAGAAGACATATAAGCAAACATCATTCTTTAACCCCCCCCACCCTTATGAAACTACTGAATAAAATTAAGTTTTCAAAAAAAAATAAGATAGTCAGGGACTGTTATCAAAAAATTAAAGAAGAAAGCATTATAGAGGACTCTTTTAAGCTTACCCATCCGATGGCCAATCTAGAGCAACTTAATCAAGAGGCTATTAATAGCCATAGTATGGCAAGCGGTCAACCTGCTACAGATCAAAAAAATGAAAATATATGCGAAGAGTGTGGAAAGCACTATGCGTACCCCTCCGAACTCAAAAGGCATTCTAGAGTTCATTCGGGAGAAAAGCACTTTGAATGCGTACCTTGTGGGAAATTTTACCCCTATCGCTATAGCTTGACAAGACATCACAAAAAACATCATTCTTCAGAAGCCCCCCTTAAGGGACTGTTGCATAAAACTGAATTTTCAAAAAAACCGCCTATTTTGACAATACCCGCTAATTTTTAGGAGAAATTAACATTAAATAAGTGCTGACACTTCTTCATAAGCCATTTTTAGCTGCACCTAAAGTTTAGGCGCGGCTATTTACAGGGGTAATGTCAGCCTTGCTAATTAATTGTTCTTACGACGAAATATACTTAATTTTTTTAGTGTTTTTTTTAATGCCTTTAGCAGGCGAACAGCATTAATCTCATCAAGGCAGCTTATTAAAGCACGAGTAAAGTAATGATTAGGTGGTATGGAAAAGCATAAAACTGAAGACAGTTTATCGCATCACTAATAAAACAAAATCTTGGTCTATAATCATTCAACTTAAAAATAAATTTTTTTGTAGAGACGCATCTCTATTTAATTGTTGGGCTTTTTCCTCTTTATAAGAGTTAAGGACAGTATATAAAAATGAAAGCTATTTCCCTACTTTTTGGCTGTTTTATGGCCTTCTTTGTTACCAC
>JAQYUY010000109.1 GCA_028728195.1 Endozoicomonas sp. (ex Botrylloides leachii) | reverse complement strand
CATACACATCTGATACTTTAGCCAGTGCCTCAAATTGAGCAGGCATATTGGTAAAGCAAAGGCGGGTATTTTTACTTTGAGCAAACCTCACCCATGATAAAAAAACAGAAAGCGCAGAACTGTCAGATAATGCCATTTCTGCAAGACTAATAAACCAGGCGTCTTTCGGGTTATTTGTAAAAGCACGGGCTAATACCTTTTTACCTTCTTCAGCAACCTGTGCCGCGTTATCAAAGGTGACTGCTCCTTGCACAATAAAACAGCCCGCATCTTTAGTTTCAAGCAACATAATTATCAACCTGCACTCGTTGCTGCTTTATCATCGGATGGTTTAATGGTACCTGATAAAATACCAAGCCAATTATCAATGACATATTGTATGGCATCAGCGTTGGTTTTTGTTTCCTTACTGGCATTCTTATAATACTGCCCCACGGCTTCAGCAAACTGCCGGCGAAACTGAGAGCCAATATTAATACCATCAACAATAATATTGCGCAGCTTCCAGCGCCCCTCATCAAAAATCATATTATAAGCAATGGATACTGCGCTATCACTCGTTTTAACCGTCATAGTGACAGGTATCTGGCTAATATTACCTGCTTGGTAGTCTTTCATGACACGATCAGGTACAGCATCAACTTTTTCAATTATGATATTTTTACCGTTTATGTTGAGTAGCGCTTTGCCGTAAAAGCTAATCAAGCTCGATTCAAACGTTTCTGTAAATTGTTTAATCTGTAAGGGGGTGGCCATGCGAGTATATTTACCCATAACACCTCGAGCAACTGAGTCAAAAGCAATTACAGGCGAGAGCAATTTAGCTGTTTCTTTAACAAAGGCATCGTTATTTTTTTTATAGTACGCCTGATTATCCTGAAAATTTTTTAGTAAGTCTCTGGTAACTGACTCAACCTCTTTGCTTGGAGAAGGTAATGTCTGTGAAGCTGTAGTAGCTGCCGAGTATTCATCAGCATAAGCAAATGATAGACCTAACCCAGATGACAGCATTAAAAATGCTAATACAAAAAATCCAGATCGGGCTAGCTTTAAATCTCTGATACGCATAATCCCCTCACTTGTTATGCAAGTGCGTTAAATAATGTTAACCATCTTTCTTATTAACAAATGCAAGTATTACCTTACTTATCAAATCTTCAAGGATCACTGCAGATTGTGTGTCTTCGATACGAGCACCATTTTTAAGAAACCTTTCATCACCACCCACGCTGATGCTCACATATTTTTCACCTAATAAACCTGCAGTGACAATAGAGGCTGTACTGTCAACGGGAATGTTATTAACTGATGAATTAATTTCCATCTGAACCCTTGCCATGTAGCTATTTTTATCCAGCGTTATATCGGTAACTTTACCAATAGTCACACCCGCCAATACAACCTTTGCCCGTTTCTTTAAAGTACCGGCGTTATCAAACATGGCATAAACCTGATACGTATTGTTTGACGCATGCAGTGACAGGCCGCTAACTTTCAATGCCAATACAACCATGGCTAGAACGCCTGCCAACATAAAAGCGCCTACACTGATCTCTATTGTGCGCATCCGCATTTTTATAACTCTCCAAACATAACTGCGGTAAGAATGAAATCAAGGCTAAGAATCGCTAATGAGGCATAGACAACAGTTCTAGTCGTGGCTTTACTAATACCCTCTGAGGTAGGGGTCGCATCATAACCTTGAAAAACAGCAATCCAAGTCACCACAAAGCCAAATACTAAACTTTTCACCAAGCCATTACCGATATCATTTACCAAGCTGACAGATTGCTGAATCCCCGACCAGAAAGAACCATCGTAAACGCCCAGCCAATCGACGCTAACCATTGCACCACCTAAAATACCAACAATATTAAAGATGGCAGTGAGAATGGGCATGGAAATTACGCCAGCCCAAAAGCGAGGTGCAATGATTCTTTTTAGTGGGTCAACACCAATCATTTCAAGACTAGATAACTGCTCAGTTGTTTTCATCAACCCAATTTCTGCAGTAAGTGCGGAGCCTGCTCTACCGGCAAAAAGCAGCGCAGTAACAACAGGGCCTAGCTCACGGACTAGGCTTAATGCAACCATTTGTCCTACCGCATCTTCAGAGCCGTAACGCACCAGGATATTGTACCCCTGAAGCCCCAAAACCATGCCAATAAAAAGCCCTGATACCGTAATGATGATAAGAGAAAGAAAGCCTACACTATAGAGTTGTCGTACCAGTAAATAAAAACCACCTCTTGAAGAGGGAGGTGAGAAAATAGACAACATTAAAAATATCAATGTTCGCCCGGCTGTCTGAAGATGATTTAAACCAATCCGTCCAAGCTGTGCCAGTTTTTCTACTAGATTAAGCGTCATCGAAACCTCTCAGTAGTCCATCCCGAAAACTTTCTGCGGGGTAGTGAAAGGGCACAGGGCCATCAGGTAGACCTTGCATAAACTGTTTAACATGCGGATCATTTGATTGCTGCATCTCTTCTGGCGTTCCTTGGCCAATCACATGGCCATCAGCCAATAGATAAATATAATCCGAAATACTAGCCGTTTCGTTGAGGTCATGAGATACAATGACACTGGTAACATTGAGAGCTTTGTTTAGCTTGCGAATCAGCTGAACTAAAACCCCCATGGCAATAGGATCTTGACCAACAAAGGGCTCATCATACATCACCATTTCAGGGTCTAAAGCAATAGCTCTAGCAAGCGCTACACGACGATTCATGCCGCCAGACAATTCACTCGGCATCATGTGTGCAGCGCCCCTTAAACCTACAGCTTGCAACTTAATCAATACAATATCTCTGATCATATCATCAGGCAGTGCAGTATGGGTTCTTAAAGGAAAGGCAATATTTTCAAAAACCGAAAGATCAGTGAATAAGGCACCACTTTGAAATAACATCCCCATTTTGCGGCGCAGTCGAAAAAGCTCTTTTCTAGATAACGATGTTAGATCTTGCCCATCAATTGTAATGGTTCCCGCCTCAGGTTTCAGTTGCCTGCCAATTAATCGTAATAATGTCGTTTTTCCTGTACCAGAGGGCCCCATGATACCGACCACTTTTCCCCTCGGAATCACCAAATCGATATTATCGAATATCACCCGCTTGCCACGATGAAACGTAAGCCCACGAATTTCTATAAAGTTATCATTAACATCGGTCATCAAAACTAAGTACCTGTTACAGGATACACCAAGCCATAACCTACTGACTTAAAATTAATTTAATTAATATGAAAGTTTAATTAGTATACTAGCCAACTGTATCTTAATCATATTAAACAGTCTTGTTCTTAATTTGAACCTTAATTGTTTATAAAGTCAGTGGACATAAAAAAAACTAAGGTGCAAGGTTAACCTAAGTATTTGAGATTGGCACGCCGATGATCCTTGCTATTTTTGCTATTACATTGGGTTTTATTGCACTGACTTTGAGTGCAGATAGGTTTGTTACCGGTGCTGTGGCAATAGCTAGGCAGTGGCATATTTCACCGATGCTAATTGGGCTTACTGTTGTTTCAATTGGTACATCAGCACCTGAGATACTGGTATCAATCATGGCCGCAGCTCAAGGCCATGCAGATATAGCCGTAGGTAATGCCATCGGCTCTAATATTGCTAATATAGGTCTTGTCCTCGGTATTACGGCATTAATAGCCCCTTTAGTGATTAAGAAAAAATTAGCCCACCGAGAAATTCCCTGGCTTGTATTGGTAACATTGACGGCGGGCGCCAGCATGATTGATGGTTATCTCGGTCGGCTCGATAGCCTATTGTTAATCATTTTGTTGGTATTAACTATGTACCTTATGTTTCGTTGGCAAAGTGATCAGCCCGATGAGATACCAGACGAAATAAGTTTATCCGAGAAATTAACAAAACGATCCGCTTGGCTTCATTTAATAGGTGGGTTAATTATTTTGCTAAGCAGCTCACACCTTCTGGTTTGGGGCGCAGTGCATGCAGCTAAGATAATGGGAGTAAGTCAATTAGTTATTGGTTTGACCATTGTTGCAATCGGTACTAGCCTGCCTGAACTTGCAGCATCGGTTATGAGCGCTCTGCGTAATCAGCATGATATTGCTCTGGGCAATATCGCCGGATCCAATATTTTTAACCTATTAGCTGTATTCGCTATCCCTGGCATTATTTCACCGGGTCACCTTGATAGTGCTGTGATTATGCGAGACTACCCCGTGATGTTGGGATTAACCTTATTATTGGCATTATGGGTTATAAGTAAAAAAACACATCGTATTAGCAGGTGGGCCGGTGTTTTTTTCCTTATGTGTTTTATAGCTTATGAAATTGGATTGTATATTCAACTCTCATAGCATAGGTTATTGCGTTGGAGCATTCGATGCTGTGTTAATGGCATGCCGCCTTTGTGGGGGTATTTTGTCATTCCACACAGGCGCTGTATAATTAATCGGTCATACTTGAACCCTCGATTAGGAACCAACAACAGTATGTTGAAATGGAACTACCCGATTACTCTGTTCCTACTATTGGTAGTATTGAGTATTGGGTATTGGGCTTATAAGGGAAGCCTCGATACCACGATAACGGCCACAACGAAACCAGACAGTCATAATCCTGATTACTTTTTAGATCAGGCCACCATCATCAAATACAGCCATCAAGGTACCCTTGATTACAAATTATCGTCTGATAACATTTCTCACTATCGTAAGAATAATATTACTCTGCTCAAACACCCACTGATGACGAGTTATCGCAAGTCTGGGCAGGTTACTAAGGCAAAAGCCGTTCATGGTAAACTGCTATCGGGCCATAATACATTGGTGCTTTGGGACAAGGTCGTGATGACTCAAACCCCTGATAAAGCCAGTGAGAAAGTGCGCATGGATACCGAGTACTTGACCATACTTTCCAATAAAAGTATCGCTGAAACAGATGCACCGGTGTTGATAAGTAGTAAAAATAATATCGTTCGGGCAATTGGCATGCAGACATTTTATGATAAAGGCCTGATCCAATTAAAATCACGTGTCAGAGGAATCAATGAACCTGATTAAACCTGCTATCTTAGCAATAATGCTTGCTCCAGCAATAGCTATTGCCTTGCCTTCAGATCGTTATCAAAAAATTGAAGTGGTATCTAACTCTGCGAGTCTTGATAGCAAAAAAGGCATTTCTATTTATTCTGGTAACGTCATTATGACCCAGGGTTCTATCCGGTTAACCGGTGATACAATCACCCTATACAACGATAAAAACAATGAAATAACCCGGATTATTGCACAAGGCAAGCGAGCATTTTACGAAGAAAAGCTAGAAGGGAAGCGAGGAAAAGCAAAAGCTTGGGGCAATACGATTAAGTATAATGTTACCGATCACCGTGTTGATCTGCTCCAGCAGGCTGAGCTTTCTCAAGACGGCGATCTATTTAAAGGCGAAGCCATTCATTATGATCTAGCTACCCAAAGAGTTAATGCCACAGGGCAGCCCGCTGGAACAAGCGCTAAAGGGCGTGTTCATATGATCATTCAGCCTAAGCCCGAAAATGGCAAGCGACAAGCTGGCAGTTAAATACCGTGATATTCATTAAGTTTTCTACCCCTGGCTGTAAAAGATGTTTCAACGCAGCATGTCGGCCAGAAAATATCACGGGTATTATGCGGCTAAATACCATTATAAAGCGCACACCAGGTAAATTTATTTTATATGGCCACGTTAATAGCAGAACACCTTAGTAAACGCTACAAACAGCGGCAAGTTGTCCGAGATGTCTCATTGCAAGTAAGCAGCGGTGAAATCGTCGGCTTGTTAGGGCCTAACGGTGCTGGCAAAACAACCTGCTTTTATATGATAGTTGGGCTTATCAGAGCAGACGGCGGCTGCGTTAAAATCAATAATCAAGATTTGACCTTTAAACCCATGCACGGACGAGCCCGTGCAGGTATTGGATACCTGCCACAGGAAGCATCTATATTTCGTCGTTTATCTGTGGAAGATAATATTCTTGCAATTCTAGAAACTCAATCGCAACTATCAAAAGCAGAACGCCATGATCAGGCAGAATCTTTACTGGAAGAGTTTAATATTACCCATATTCGTGACAGCCTTGGTATGAGTCTGTCTGGTGGAGAGCGAAGGCGTTCTGAAATAGCACGAGCACTGACAACCAAGCCAACTTTTATCCTACTGGATGAGCCTTTTGCCGGTGTTGACCCTATTTCAGTCAGTGATATTAAAGCAATTATTCGTCATCTTCAGCAGCGAGGTATTGGTGTTTTGATTACGGATCATAACGTTAGAGAAACACTAGATATTTGTGAAAAAGCTTATATCGTCAGTGAAGGCCACATTATTGCCGAAGGCAATAGCAAGACTGTTTTAAGTAATCAGAAAGTGCGTGATGTTTATCTGGGCCAGCACTTTAGTCTTTAGCTACCCATTCATATTTTTTTGTAGCACAGAGAAATTACGCCAACTCTGTTAAAAATCTGTTGCTTTTGCCTACAGCAACGATAGGATGATAGTCAAAGCTGACAGACAGTAGAGCTGTTTAAGTGGATAGGTTGATAGCGATACTTTATTTGCTTACTGTTCTGTTAGGGCTCGCCTTACAGGTGAAGTGCACAGACAACGAGAACAGGTACACGGTTGCCCTATGAAGCCATCTTTACAGCTAAAAATGGGACAGCAGCTGACCATGACCCCTCAGCTTCAGCAAGCTATACGCCTTTTGCAGCTGTCATCCCTAGACCTAAAACAAGAAATCCAAGAAATAGTCGAGTCAAACCCTATGCTAGAAGCAGAGGAGGCTCACACTACCGTAGCTGATGAACACAGTGTAGATGAACAGCCCCCCAACTTGAGTGATCAGCTTTCGGAAAAATATGAAAAAGAAGAATCTGATTGGCTGCCGGATGACACACCTTCAGAATCATCTCTGGAGTCAAGGTGGGATAATAGCTACATAAGCTCATCTAGCCCCCTACCCAATGACGATGCTGATGTTTATATTCGTTCATCCGTCGCTGAAACGTTACAGGATCATCTTGAGTGGCAATTGAATTTGACGCCTATGAGCGATAGAGATCGACTGATTGGCTTAACGCTTATTGAGTCAATCAATGCTGATGGTTATCTTACCAGCAACCTAAGCGATATCTTTAAAACCCTCAAGAGTCAGCTAAATGACCTTGAGCAAGATGAAGTGATTGTTTTGCAGCACCGTATTCAACAATTTGATCCTATTGGCTGCGCTAGTGAAGAGCTGAGTCAATGCCTTCAAATTCAACTACAGCAGTGTACCCTTTCAAGTACTTTAAAAAAGATTACCCAAGACTTAATTTGCAACCACCTACAATCCCTTGGCATGCATGATTATGCCGGCATTCTGAAAAAAGCTGCAATACAGGAAAGCCAGCTTAAAGAAGCGCTAGCCGTGATTAAAACCTTAAACCCTCGCCCAGGAGCTTATATAGAGCCTCCTGAACCTCAGTATATTACACCTGATATTATTGTTCGCAAACACCAAGACCGTTGGCAGGTAGACTTGAATAGCGAAGCCTTACCAAAACTGAGAATAAATAATAACTATGCATCCATGGTGCAGCGAGCAGATAGTTCCAGAGATAACACCTTCCTGAAAAATAATTTGCAGGAAGCTCGGTGGTTTTTAAAAAACTTGCAAAGCAGAAATGAAACTTTATTAAGAGTAGCAAGAAAGATAGTCGAGTATCAGAACAACTTTTTTAATGAGGGTGAAACCGCTATGAAGCCTTTGGTACTAACAGATGTTGCCAAAGCGATTGATATGCATGAATCAACTGTTTCTAGAGTAACAACCCAAAAATACATGCATACACCTAAGGGGCTATTTGAGCTAAAGTATTTTTTTTCTAGCCATGTCCACACGACAACAGGTGGAGAGTGCTCTTCAACGGCTATCAGAGCGTTAATAAAAAAGATAGTCGCTGAAGAAAATACTCGGAAACCTTTAAGTGACAGTAAAATAGCAGCACTACTGGGCAAACAAGGCATTAAAGTTGCTCGGCGTACCATTGCTAAATATCGTGAATCACTCAATATTTCTCCTTCCAATAAGCGCAAAGATCTTGCTTGACTGACTGTCTATCTGGCTATAACTTTTTAGGTACATAACAGCTGCAAAATTCACATTCAGTGTTAGAATCATTACTTTTCAGTCCAAAAGATCCTGGGGGCTGATACTATTGAATGTACAGGATCAGGAGAGCGTTACATGCAAGTCAACATCAGTGGACATCATGTCGAAGTAACAGAAGCTCTGCACGACTACGTAACCAAAAAACTGCAACGTCTGAACGCGCACTTTGAGGGTATCACTAATGTTCAGGCGACACTGAGTGTAGAAAAGCTGATTCATCGAGCAGAAGCAACCTTGCACATCAAAGGTGCTGATATTAATGCAACGGCTGAATCAGAAGACATGTACGCTGCCATAGATCAGCTTTCAGATAAGCTTGACCGCCAGCTAGTAAAACATAAAGAAAAATCATTACATCACCATCAAGGTGCTGCTGGTAAGTTTCAAGCGTAGTAACTGGTTATATGATAATCAAAAACATACTGACACCCGCTCGCACTCTTTGCAGTGTACGCGGGAGTAGCAAAAAAAAAGTTCTTGAATTGATCGCTACGGCTATCAGCGAAGAAATTCCTGCCATCAGTGGCAAAGCCTTATTTTCCTCTCTGATATCCCGCGAACGATTGGGAACCACGGGCATTGGTGATGGCATTGCTATTCCTCACTGTCGCACTAAGTACTGCACAGAGCCTATCGGACTATTTATTCAGTTTGCCGAGCCCATTGATTTTGAAGCGACTGATCACAAACCCGTTGATCTTGTGTTTGCTCTTATTGTGCCTGAGGAAAGCTCGCAACAGCACTTAGATATACTTAAGGCACTTGTTGGGCGTTTTCAAACCAGTAAATTACTGGCCAAATTAAGAGGTGCCTCTAATTCGGCAGAACTTTATGACATAATCACGTCCGACGCATAAGTATTTGGGCTCTACCAAGCCGTTTCTTTATTCTCAAGCCATTTCGAAATGCTTAGGAAAATCCATCTAACATGCTTTATTTTCGATCGGCATCTTCTAGGTACAATAACAGCGTTAGAATTTGCCATCGATATAAACAATGTAACTAAACTGAAAACAGTATTAGGGAATATGAAACTAATAGGAATAGAAGTGCAATGAAACTGGTGATTATTAGTGGGCGCTCAGGTTCAGGAAAAAGCTCAGCACTGCATGCTCTGGAAGATGAAGGGTATTACTGTGCAGATAATATTCCTGTTAGCATTCTTGACCAGCTACCTATTACCCTAAAAAAGACACATAAAACACCGCCAGCTATGGCGGTTAGTATTGATGTCCGCAATGTACCAGGTGCAATGGAAAGTTTTCCCAGCGTCTTAAAGCAGTTACGCGAACAACAGATTGACTGTAAGGTTATTTTTCTAGATGCAGACAGCAATACCCTACTTAAACGCTATAGCTCAACTCGCCGCAGGCACCCACTGACTAATGACAACTGCTCACTGGCAGAAGCCATTGATTATGAAGTTCAGCTATTAGCACCAGTACAATCACACGCAACAGTGAAAATTGATACGTCGCCTTTATCTGTTCATCAAATCAGAGAAAGGATGAGAGCTGAGTGTACTGGCAGTGGCGCCAAAGAGAGAAAAATCACCTTACTCATTCAATCCTTTGGCTTTAAACATGGGGTGCCAATTGATGCTGACTTTGTCTTTGACACCCGCTGTTTGCCTAACCCTTTCTGGGTTGAATCCTTACGCGGCTACAGCGGCCTAGAAAAACCTATTCACGATTTTCTTGCTGCTGAAGCCGAAGTGAGTGATATGTTTAACGATATTTCTAGCTTTATCACTCGCTGGCTTCCCCGATTTGAATCAGGACAACGGACGTATATGACGATCGCTATTGGTTGCACAGGCGGGCAACATCGCTCTGTTTATTTAGCTGAAACATTAGGCAAAAGCCTTAAATCACAATTAACCAATAAAATTCAGGTCCGCCACAGGGAGCTGCCTGAATTATGATCAAAGAGGAAGTCACTATTATTAATAAGCTTGGCCTGCATGCTCGAGCAGCATCCAAATTTGTTAATGTTGCCTCAGGCTATGTAAGTCAAATCCAAATTTCGTTTAACAATAAGACCATTGACGGAAAAAGCATTATGGCTGTAATGATGCTTGCCGCAGGCAAAGGATCCGTACTAAAGCTTAATATTGAAGGAGAAGACGAGCAGAAGGCTTGCAAGGCAATCTGCAAGTTGATTGATAATTGCTTTGATGAAGAGGAATAGGAATCCTCTCCCTTTAATAGGCGCTTTATTTTCTATTCCCTAGTACCCGAGCTACCTTAGCGGCTTAGCACTCATGTCATCCACCTTGGTTTTGAGCATTAAGCTGGGCTTCTAGCGCGGTTTGCACGCAAGGAGCAACAAATTTAGATACGTCTCCACCTAATAATGAAATTTCTCGCACGAGTGTTGATGAAATATAAGAATACTGCTCAGATGGCGTTAAAAAAAGGCTTTCTACTTTAGGCGCCAGAACTCTATTCATGTTAGCCATCTGAAATTCATACTCAAAATCAGATACCGCACGCAGTCCTCTTAAAATAACATTGGCGCGTTTCTCTTCAAGAAAGTCAGCGAGTAATGAATTAAATCCAGTAACCTCTACATTAGCAACATGCGCTGAGACTTCTTTTGCTAAATTAACCCGCTTATTTAAACTAAAAAGAGGCTTCTTCTTGGGGCTTTCAGCCACCGCAATGATCACAGTATCGAACAGATGGGCAGCCCTTTCTACCAGATCCATATGACCTTTAGTTATTGGGTCAAATGTACCTGGATATATTACTTTAATCATTAAGGATAGTTACTCTGCTTGCTGATAATACCAGCCATATATTCTAACGGGGCTTGAGCGTTGACAATATAAGTAACAGCCCTATGTTGGTCCCTTTATCAATCAACTACCGCTTATTTTTCTTATTACCCATGAAAGACCGCTGTTCATCTACCTCCAAGAAAATTTTTATTTTATTATTTTCATAAAGAAAATATATTATACCAATCACCTCCTCTAACTACGCTATTGCTCTGATCATCAGAACACCAGCACTGCGTTGGAATGTCTCGCAATAACCCTGCTATTACTCGTCATTCCGCCTAATTCTGGAGTCAGACCGCTCATGCTCATTATGGTAGTTAGAAAACACGATGAATATTACTTAATAACAGATGATATTGATAAATATTATTTAGATATAAAATGATATGGCAGCTATTTTTAAAAAATTTGACAACTGCCAAGCTGGTATTAGGTTATTGCAACTCCTTATTATCGAGGTCAGAAAACATTTTTTCGACTAATGCATTAGTCTTTTCAACCATATCACCAAAACCCTTTATTTCACCTAAATCAAGGGTTTCATCAAAATGTGACTCATCATTTATTGCATTACAATTTTTATGTAATTTTTTATACAGCTGAAATTTAATATCAGACGCACAGACCAATGAATACTTATTTTTTATAGTGCGAAATAAATCCATATTTTTCAGAAAGTACTTATTACAACTTGATTCTAAATTATATAATATATGAGCAGAAATTGCATGTTCTTCCATGTTGATATCAACCCTAAGTGGACAACTTTCTATATTAGACAATAAAATCCTCTTGTAAATATCACCTCCATAAGTGGAATAAGAAAAGGTTAGTAATAGAGGGATCAAAAAAGAAAAAACACTAATCTTTAGCTTCATAAAAACTCCAGTTGCGTAAAATAATTTCATTCCTGATCAAAATTAGCAGTAGTTTAAAAAAATTCAATTTATCATCTATTAAAACGCAAGAAATATATTTATAGAAGGTAATGCTATAACAGGAAGTATTATTAATATGATTTTTTATTACTCCATAAAGCTCATTGTGTTTTTAACTACCTCAATAAAACACAATGAATATTACTTAATAACAGATGATATTAATAAATACTATTTAGATATACACTGACATAGCAGCTATTTTAAAAAAATTTAGCAACAACTTCCATACTGGGGTTTGATTACTAAAATCTCTTACTCTCAAGATTAGAAAACATTTTTTCGACTAAATTTTTGGTACTTTCACGTATATCATTTCTATTCTTTATTTTATCTAAATCAAGGGAGTTACCCAAATCTGGCTCCTCATTTATTGCATTAAACTCTTCATAGGGTTCTTTATCTTCATTTGTATACAGTCTAATAACGTTACCTCCCTTTGTTTTTTCATAAAACCGAAATTTAACATCATAAATACTATCAAATGGACATCCATGTTCTATAAAGTAATTCGTACGCGATTTTTCTAAATTATTTTCTATGAGCCAGAAAATATCACCTTCATCCATTGGGTAAACATCTTCATATGTATTGCTTTCTAGATTAAATAAAAAAACATTCTTATAAATTACATCCCCATAAGCAGAATAAGAAAAGTTTAGTAACAGAGGGATAAAAATAGAAAAAATGCTAATTTTTAACTTCATCAAAAAACTCCAACCATATAAAATTAGTTCACGCCTGATTAAAATTAGCATTAATTGAAAACAATTCAATTTACCATCTATTAAAAATAATAAATATATTTATAGGGGGGGGTGGGGAAATGTGGTTGGGCTCTGCTCATCTGAGTAGTTGATATAGCTTAAGCCTCATAAAATAATCATGACGTATGTTTCTCAAACAGCTCGTCGACATCACAACGATGCTGTCGTCGCTTTGCCTTTGCTTGCGCCCACTTTTTCTCTATAGGATTCATGTCTGGGGAGTATGGCGGCAGGTATTCAAGTGTATGGCCAGCACTGATTATGGCATGCTGGATATCGTTTCTTTTGTGGAAGGTTG
>JAQYUY010000108.1 GCA_028728195.1 Endozoicomonas sp. (ex Botrylloides leachii) | reverse complement strand
GATATTGATGATAAACTCTTCTACAGGCATGACCGATACCGTCTGGATAGTGGTTCGCACTTCTATTTTAGGCGGTAGTCATGCCTTTCTGGCTAGATTATTAAAAGTCACACATCAGGTTGTATTAATGATGCGCATCACTCTTTTGCAATTTCTTCATAACGATGCAATCCGTACTTTCTCATCTTCTCAACTAGCGTCGTACGACGAATCTTTAATTTGTCTGCAGCTCTAGCCACCACGTTATTGCAATCATTCATCGCTTGCTGAATCAAGCTTTTTTCTAGCTGGGCAAGAAAATCTTTTAGGTCAAGTCCACCGACAGGCAGTAGAGCTAGGTCATTAGGGTTGCCTGTTGATGGTTTCTGGATGCTATCAGGAAAAAGCTCTGCTATCCCTGCATCATTCACTTCCTCTCCTTCAAGATGACGGAATCTTTCTGGTAAGTCTTGCAAACCAATGACGCCATAGGGATACATTATTGAAAGGCGCTCCAGCAAATTAGCCATTTCTCGGACATTACCAAGCCACTCATGATGGCATAATGATAAAATAGCAGCAGAGCTCAAGCGAATAGCCCCGCGTCCCTGCTTTTCCATATTTCTAATTAATTCGTTAATCATTAGCGGGATATCTTCGACACGATCTCGCATAGCAGGCATTTCAATGGGAAATACATTCAAACGATAATAAAGGTCCTCTCTGAATGTTTCCTTCTCGATCATCTCTTCCAAATTTTTATGCGTGGCTGCAATAATCCTAACATCCACAGCTACGGGGGTATCGCCACCAACTCGATCGATAACACGCTCCTGAAGCACGCGTAATAACTTAACCTGCATATAAAGTGGCATATCGCCAATCTCATCAAGAAACAACGTGCCACCACTGGCCATTTCAAAACGGCCTTTACGCGCTGATATCGCTCCTGTAAACGCACCTTTCTCATGGCCGAAAAGTTCACTCTCCAGTAATTCACCCGGGATAGCACCACAGTTAACAGGAACAAAAGGTCCGTCTATACGACTTGAATGCAAGTGCAGGTTGCGGGCAACCACTTCTTTTCCCGTACCTGATTCACCTGTAATTAAAACATTTACATCGCTGTTTGCAACCTTAGCCATTGCAGAACGCACATCGCGAATTTTTTCGCCTTTACCTACAAGTCCTTGAAATAGCTCCACCTGTTGGCTAGAACCAGCTTGCTGAGTTTGACGCCACTGTTCACGATAAACTTGGCTATAATGCAAGCTAGACAAGAGCTCTGATTGACTACAAGGCCAAATGACTCGGGCAACAATTTGTCGGCGAAATGAGGCTTGCAGGTTATCTGGAATGGGTTCATCTATACGAATGACTGGAATGCCTGCACTCCAGCGCTGAACACGGGTCAAAATAGCCTGCATGGATTTTTCAGACTCTTGGAAGTCACCAAGAAAAAGAGCACAAAAGGTTTCGGGCTTATGCACACTGATAGAACTTTCCCAGCATGCGGCACCGATAGCAATGGGTGTATACCCTATAAACCGAAGTACGGTGCTTAAATCATGACGACGCTGCTGTGCATCATCGATGATAAGTACCTGATTAGCTGTCTCCATATGACGACGGTCCTTGTCATCAAGTAAAAAAAACAACATAACGGTACAACAATTTGAAATTAACAAATACTTCTTAAGTTATTAAAGGTATAAAAAATGAGTACGTCAAGTTAAATGATTCCAAGCAAGGTTAAAGATTTATTTAAGCTGTTCCAAAGGGACTGATATAAACGGAATAAAAAATAATAAAAAGCCAAGCCGCTTATATGCTTACAGCTATATGGGACTCTGATCTGGCAAGGGTTTTCCAAATGCTTTTGTATACTGCCTTAGCCATTGTACTTTTATACTTACAACATGAAAGACATATGTTGTTTGTTTTTTCTCTGGTAATACCTCAATATACTCAACATTCGCCTACTAGCTTTGGGCTGTTAATTATGTGTTTCTTTTTTTGAATTGACGTACAATATCGCTACAACCATAAAGCAAGGAACAGAGTATGTTCAGTCATATAATGGTCGGAGCGAATGACTTCGACGCATCCCGTAAATTTTATGATGCTACTTTTGCAGAAATTGGTATCAAGCCTGGTGTTGCTGATCCACTAGGGCGCATATTTTGGGTAACTGATAGTGGCGTATTTGTGATCACTAAACCTATTGATGGCCGCCCCGCAAGTCACGGTAATGGTGCAACTATTGGATTTTCAGTCGAATCATCTGAACAGTGTGATGCATGGCATGCCGCTGGTGTTGCCGCAGGCGGTACTTCTTGTGAAGATCCACCAGGGGAACGCCCAGACCCTCTAGGAGGAAATCCATACTACCTTGCTTATCTGCGTGATCCAGCAGGGAATAAACTTTGTGCACTAAAACACAGGTAAATCAACGCAGCTACAAAACGAATGGCATATGATAGCAGCTGAGTTCGCAGGTGCCTCATAGGGATAGCCCCAGTTGTGATAGGCTATGCCTCTCTAGTTAAATGGGTTAAGGTAAGCAATAATCACTATAAAAAGAACTTAAAGAAGGGCTTATACCCATGGTCATTAACGATTCCTAATTAAAGCGTGCCTTACTTTTTTTCCTATGTCCTGCTTTGCCGGATGCAGCAGGTGAGCTGTATCTTATGGACTCCATATATTCAGACAGTTCAAGTAAAAAAAATGAACTATCTGTAAATCCATCTGGTATAATCCAACACCGTACAGCCAATTAGGTGCGGCAAAGCACGCTTGATTGGCATTCATCCGATCTTTAATATTCAGACGTAGTCCAGCCTATGCAACCCATGGTAAACATGGCCTTGCGCGCAGCGCGTGCGGCCGGTGAGATTATCACTCGAGCTTTTGCCGACCTTGATAAACTCAAGATCGAAACTAAGAACCGAAACGATTTCGTCACGGAAGTGGACAAAGCGTCAGAACAGACCATTATTTCTGCGTTAAGCAAGGCATACCCTGATCATGGCTTTTACGGAGAAGAGTCTGGTTATCATCTAGGAAAAGGTGCGGGTAATGATTATCAATGGATCATTGATCCGTTAGACGGCACCACTAATTTCATCCGCGGTATACCACAGTTTGCGATTTCTATTGCTTGTCAATACCGTGGTCGACTGGAACATGCCGTTGTTATCGACCCTATAAAAAATGAAGAATACTGCGCCAGCCGCGGTTACGGTGCCACATTGAATAGCAAACGTATTCGTGTCAGTAACCGTAAAAGCCTTGAAGGCGCGCTGATTGGCACGGGCATTCCTTTTATGGAACCCAGCATACATCACTTGGATAACTACCTGAACATGATGCGTGCATTACTGGGTGATACGGCGGGCATTCGTCGTGCAGGTGCTGCCGCCCTTGATTTAGCCTATGTTGCCAGCGGTCGTCTTGATGCCTTCTGGGAGATTGGGCTAAAAAAATACGATATGGCTGCGGGTGCACTGCTAATTCAAGAGGCTGGCGGCTTAGTCAGCGACTTCAAAGGCGGCTCAGATTTTATGAATACCGGCCAAGTAGTTTGCGGTTCTCCACGCTGTTTCAAAGAGGTGCTTCAACGCATTCACCCATTTGTTGTAGAAACTATGAATCACTGATGCAGTACTATAAGCACTGCTGGCTTCTCCAAACAGGCGTGAGCTAATTTTACTGTCGTTATACCCACCGTGGTTTCTAACTACCGTAATGAGCACAGGCAGCTGGACTTTAGAAGAAAACGTAATAATGAGTAATAGCAAGGCTATTGCAAATAGTTTCAACGCAGCTCTGGTATTATATGGCCAGCGCAACAGCGTAGTTAGCAAAGATAATTAGTATTATTAGCTACCATCCCTTGGTATAGTTATTAATAGCTCATATAACATTAATAACTGTAGCAAGGGATAGCTCATGCAACCGACACCCCCCACAGGCGCTGCCTCTCAGGCTAAAACGGTTAATTTAGATACTTCTAAAGCACAAAGCACAAAAGGCGGACATGTTAAACGCAGGGTTGCTTTGATAGAGTCCTCACAACCACAACATATTCCCCAAATAAAAGGCAACCCTGACAATACTCAGCTAAAGCAACGCCGGGTTGCCCGAGTATCAGGTGCTCCTAATGTTATAACACGCACTCAAGAGCCTCGCGGTCGCAGCAATCCGATATCTTCTCCTACTCCCCCTATACCCGCTCCTAGACGTAAAAAAAATCAAGGCATTAATAAAACTGCATTCCAAAAACAAACAATAGAGTTTGATGATATCGCCCCGACAGCTCCTCCCAGAAGAAAGAAAAACCTCCGTCAATCTAGGGCTAGCACCGAACCAGAAGCGCAAAAGTCTGGTACAACCCCTGTTTTAGAAGATAGGAATGAATTAACAGCAAGCGCTGAGGCAGAACTACAAAAAAGTGAGCCGAATATAGAAGAAATCTCTCGCTTGCTTGATAAGCTAAACGAAAATCAAATAAACGATGTACTTAAAAAGGTAGAAGATAACAAAAAAAACGCAACACCCGCTAAAAGCAAAAATAAAAAAACATCCATATTCTCAAAATTTGCCAATAGAATACTGAAAAGGAATAAAAAACCATCAGTATTCTCAAAATTTGCCAATAGAATACTGAAAAGGAATAAAAAAAATGTGGCTAGTGAGCAAGTTATTGATCATTCAACAAAGGCACTCAATAAAGTAGTCAATAGTAAGCTAATTAAAAAGTACCTTATTACAGAATATATAGCTACTGAAAACCCGCCCGCGGCATTATTTAGAGCCGCCCCAGAGCATGCAAAGGTCAAAAAATTAGATTATGTTTTTGAAACAGACTTCATAAACGAGGCATTGTATAAGCAAGAAGGTCTCCATGAATACTCTTATGCCACCTTAGGATCTTTTGTTAAGCAACAGATAAGGGCTCATTGTAGTATGGATCATTGTTTAGAAAAAAAAGATGACAAAACAATAACTGATATTGTTTTTAGTGCTCAACGTTTTAAGAAAAAAATTGCAGAGCTAAAAGAAGAAAGCCCACATGACATTATCTTTAACGATATGATGGAAATTGTCTATAACGCATGCAAAAAAGCTATTAAAGAAAACGATGAAAAAAACTCTGTATGGCACCCTAAGGGCATATTTATAGCGCTTATAGCACCGAACTTTTTTAATACTAAGGATGATGCTGTTAGTGTGCAAGCACAAATAGGTGATCTTGGAAAAATGAAAGCGTTTGATGCTAAAAAAGCAGAAACTATTATTAAGACATTTATAACTGGATGGGAACAATACCGCAATGAAGAAAAAGCCGGCACCTAGGCCGGTTTTTTTCTGTATTCCGCCATAGGTTATGGCCGGCCATCTAGGTCATTTTGCTTTACGGGTACAATGAGGTCTTCACGGCTAATTTTCATACGTAGCAGCAGGTTTGATGCAATATAGATCGAAGAGTAAGTCCCTACACCAATGCCAACAATCAAAGCAGTAGAAAAATTATGAATCATCTCGCCGCCAAATAAAAAAAGTGCCATCAACACCATCAGGGTCGTACCGGATGTCGCTAAAGTTCGCCCCAATGTTTGAGTTAAAGACACGTTAATAACTTCAATGGCATCGCTTTTACGGCGTTTACGAAAATTCTCTCGAATACGGTCATATACAATAATGGTATCGTTTAAGGAATAACCTACCACGGCAAGAATAGCCGCCATAACCGTTAAATCAAACTGTAATCCAAATAAGGAAAACACGCCAAGCACAATAATGGAGTCATGCGCTAAGGCGGTCACAGCGCCAATAGAAAATTTGAGCTGGAAGCGAAAAGCAATATAAAGCATGACCAAGCCTAATGCCATCAGTATGCCCAACCCTCCTTGCTCTCGCAGTCGCTCACCAACCTGAGGGCCAACATATTCTATACGCTTAGCTTCTACTTTTCCTTGGTTATCAGCATTCAAGATTGAGACAACTCGATGACCTAACGCAGCATTGTCACTACCAATTGTCACGAGGACATCATTAGCAGAGCCCGACTGCTTTACTAACGCATCAGTATAACCATGCTTTTCTAATTGCCCTCTGACACTACTCACATTAACAGGATTATCATAGTGCAGCTCAATCAAGGTACCACCGGTAAAGTCAAGACCCCATTTAATTCCGTTAATCGCTAAAGAGGCAATGGAGGCCATGACAAGGGCAATGGAAAAAACAGCAGCCATTACCCTAAGCTTCATAAAACCAATGATTTTTTCATCAACTCTTGTCTCTGATGAGGCACTCTTATTTGTCCGAGCCATGTGCTTGTTCTTTCCCATGACAGCCTCCTCAGATACTCAGTTTTTTCACGTTACGGCGACCATACACTAAATTCATTTGCGCACGGGTCACGACAATAGCAGTAAACATAGATGTTATAATGCCGATAGAGAGGGTTACTGCAAAGCCTTTAACAGGACCAGTTCCCACAGCAAAAAGAATGATTCCCACCAACAGCGTGGTAATGTTCCCATCAAAAATGGAAACAAAAGCACGATCAAAACCATCATATATAGCTCGTTGAATCGGTCTGTTATGCTTAATTTCTTCTCTTATTCGAGAAAAAATCAATACATTGGCATCCACAGCCATACCAAGTGTCAGCACAATACCTGCGATACCTGGCATGGTGAGGGTGGCACCAAATAGACTCATGATAGCGGTCAATAACATCAGATTACAGGTCAATGCAATATTGGCCATTAAACCACACACACGATAAACCACTAACATAAACATCAGCAGCATACCCAAGCCAATCAGCGTTGAGTTAATACCCATAGCAATATTTTCAGCACCAAGAC
Source organism: Endozoicomonas sp. (ex Botrylloides leachii) (assembly GCA_028728195.1). Lineage (GTDB taxonomy): Bacteria > Pseudomonadota > Gammaproteobacteria > Pseudomonadales > Endozoicomonadaceae > Endonucleibacter. The sequence goes on along the minus strand of JAQYUY010000108.1, from coordinate 6,194 downwards.
TTGGCCCAACGGTGCGCTCTTCTGCAAAATACATGGGCGCAGCCAAGGAGCCTGCCCTGAGTAGTAGTGCCAACTCCGATGCCTCACCCGGCGCATCAAGCCCTGTGATCCGAAACTGATTACCCAGTGCGCTCTGAATGGTTGCCAAACTAATAATTTTACTATCTTCTTTAAAGCTTTGTTCGTTAACTTTGACCTTTTTTCCGTCAACTATCTTGGTTACCGTATGAGTATATGGCTTTTGCTCTATAAATAGCACAGCCATCGCTCGGCCGATATTATGGCGGGTTTCTCGGTTCATTTTGGCACCGCCGGAGCTATCCAAGGTAATGTTTACCTGCGGCTGACCCGTCTGCGTATCAAAATTGGCTTGAGCACTTGATACCTGCTCACCCGTTAAAATAACATCGCGCTCTAAGGTAGCCGGTGGGCGGTGTCCGCTGCGGAACTCAAATTTTTCAGTATTTGCCGGAGACTCATCAGGCGTGGCTGCCAGACGGAATTCAAGGTTAGCTGTTTTACCTAAAATACGTTTAGCTTCAGCGGTATCCTGAACACCAGGCAATTCAACGACAATACCGTTATGTCCCTGACGCTGCACCAAAGGCTCAGAAACACCCAGCTCATTTACACGATTACGCACTGTGGTTAGGTTCTGGCGCACGGCATAATCTTCAATTTGTTTTATGCCTGCTTCACTGTAATGGTAAGATAATAAGTAGCGTCCATTCAATGTTCTACCTTCAACAATAAAATCAGGAAACTCTTTACTGATTTTATCCATTGCGGTATCACGGGTTGCTTCGTTATTAAAGGCCAATTGGTAAGCACCATCCGCACGCTCAGGCATGGTTCGATAGCGTAGGCGATCTTTTCTTAACAACGTGCGAATATCTGCATTAGCAATATCCATCTTGTTCCTTACCGCCTTTGCTGTATCAACCGTCAGCAAAAAGTGTACCCCCCCTGACAAGTCTAAACCCAACTTCATTGGGCTAGCTCCAATCGCTCTCAACCATTCAGGGGTTGTTTGCGCCAAATTGAGCGCCACAATATAGTTATCACCCAAGGCATTTTTAATTAATGACTTGGCAAGCTGCTGTTGATCTAATTTTTTAAGGCGGATAAGCAAAGAGTTTTCATGCTGTTCTGCTGCCTTTATTTTAATGCCGCCTTGTTTGAGCGCATTTTCAGCACGAGCTAAAACAGAGCCTGTCATTTCAACAGCAGCACTGGCACCAGTTACCTGAACTGCTGGATCAGCAGGGTATAAGTTGGGCAAGGCGTAAATAAACCCCCAAACCACAACCATAAGAATAAGAAGATACTTCCACAGAGGGTATCGATTGAGCATGGCCCACCGGTCCTGATCTATATGTGAAGTGCCTAGGCCAGCGATAAGTGTAATTGAGTTTTATCATGACTCTGGCAAGGCACAATCCATTTCGCCATTATGGCTGTTACAGATACATTAATTATCTACAACACTTATAACTTGCGTTATTTTATAGCCTTAATGGTACCTTTTGGCAATGCAGCAGCAACGGAGCTTTTCTGGAAATTAAGCTCTATGTTATCTGCAACCAATAGCGTAAGAAACTCATCTGTTACATGGGTTACTTTGCCAACAATGCCACCTGTTGTTACTACTTCATCGCCTTTATTTAAATTGGATAGCAAATTTTTATGCTCTTTGGAGCGTTTGCTTTGAGGACGCCAGATCAAGAGCCAGAAAACCAGCACAAAGCCGCCCAACATCACCAACTGCCCGATCATGCCAGGGCCTACAGGTGCAGCTGCTGCGCCATCTGCGTATGCCAGACTGAATAATGATAACATTCAAAAAACTCCTAATTATAAACCAGTGCTGTACATTAATTGCCACAAAGTCCTAACTTTTATAAATAGCCTCGAAGGCATTTTAAGACAAACCAAATATTGGAACGGCTTGCCCCCTTTTATCATAGAACTCTTCGACAAAGTTTCTCAATTTACCCTTTTCAATCGCATCCCGCAAACCACTCATGACCCGCTGATAATAACGAAGGTTATGAATCGTGTTCAGCATGGAACCAAGAATTTCGCCGCACTTATCCAAATGGTTAAGGTAAGAACGAGTGAAGTGCTGGCAAGTATAGCAGTCGCAATCCTCTTCGAGCGGTTTATCTGACATTTTATGCACTGCATTGCGAATTTTGATAACACCTTGATCTACAAATAAATGCCCGTTACGAGCATTACGTGTTGGCATCACGCAATCAAACATATCAACGCCTCGACAAACAGCCTCCACAATGTCTTCTGGCTTGCCCACACCCATAAGATAACGCGGGCGGTTTTCAGGAATTTTCGGCGTGATATGAGATAAAATTCGCATCATATCAGCTTTGCTTTCACCTACAGATAGGCCACCTATAGCGTAGCCGTCAAAATCAATCTCCATCAGCCCCTCCAGAGAGCGGTCACGAAGATTTTCATACATAGCACCTTGAATGATCCCAAAGAGCGCTGAAGGGCTATCACCATGGGCTGCTTTTGACCGAGCAGCCCAGCGCAGAGACATAGCCATAGATTCACGTGCAACATCTTCAGAAGCATCGCCAGGCGTGCACTCATCAAAAACCATCACAATATCTGAGCCAAGATCACGCTGAACTTGAATGGAAATTTCCGGGCTCAAAAAAACATTTGATCCATCCACCGGTGAGCGAAAAGACACGCCTTCTTCAGTAATTTTACGCAATTTGCCCAAACTGAACACCTGAAAGCCACCCGAGTCTGTGAGAATGGGACGTTGCCACTGATTAAAGTCATGCAGGTCACCGTGTGCTTTGATAATATCAGTTCCTGGGCGCAACATCAGATGAAAAGTATTGCCAAGAATAATCTCAGCCCCAATTGCTTCAATATCCCTAGGCAACATACCTTTAACGGTGCCGTAAGTACCCACAGGCATAAAGCAGGGTGTTTCTACAATACCGCGAGGAAAAGCTAATCGCCCACGTCGAGCATGGCCATCAGTGGCCAGCTGCTCAAACTGCATAAAACATTCTCTTGTCATGCGCCTTACAAATTATCCATGGTGAAATAAAAAAATATCTGCGTGCGTACCTTTACTGGCCATATATTCCCTATTCAGTGATAGAGCAACACGTTGTCATTTCAGAGTGTCGGGTTTGCGAGTCAGCCACATGGCATCACCGTAGCTAAAAAAACGATACTCTTTCTTAACTGCTTCTTGATAAGCATTTAAAATAGCATTCTGGCCAGAAAAAGCACTCACTAACATGAGCAAAGTCGACTGTGGCAAATGAAAGTTAGTCACCATAGCATCAACACTTTTAAACCGATAACCAGGATAAATAAAGATATCGGAATCCCCTTGAAAAGGCTCTATTTCACCACTGTGAGAAGCGCTCTCCAAGCTCCGCACACTGGTTGTACCCACCGCAATGACTCGATGACCACGACGGCGCGTTTCGCGCACAGCCTCACAGACCTCTTCAGAGACTTCAATATATTCAGCGTGCATCACATGCTCTTCGACCTTATCGACTCGAACAGGTTGAAACGTACCTGACCCCACATGCAGGGTTACAAATACTTTATTAACTCCCTTTTTTTCAAGTCGCTGTAGCAAGTCTTCATCAAAATGCAGTCCTGCAGTGGGGGCAGCAACAGCGCCATCACGCTTAGCAAAAACCGTTTGATAGCGCACACGATCTGCCTGCTCATCTCCACGATTAATATAGGGCGGCAGTGGCATGTGACCAAATGCCTGCAACGACGGCAGCACCGGTTGATCAAAAGACAGAATAAATAAAGCTCCCTTACGCGCTGTTACGGTTGCATTAATTTGAGCATCTGCCAAAAATAAACGCATGCCTAACTTTAGCGGTTTGTTTGAACGAATATGCGCAAGCACGCCGTATTCATCCAACACCCGCTCAACCAATAACTCTATTTTTCCGCCGGTTTCTTTGTGTCCGTAAAGTCGAGCAGGAATCACCCGAGTATTATTTAATACCAACAAATCACCAGGCTCAATTAATGCCTCAATGGCAACAAACATCTGGTGGTCAATAGCGCCAGTAACACCGTCAAGGCATAACAAACGACTACCGGTACGCTGCTCTGTAGGGTATCGAGCGATCTGCTCATCGGGCAGATCAAAATCAAAGTCACTAACTTGCATCTATCTATTTGAAGAGGCCAAAAAGCCTTTTATCCATGAAAAAACTAACGAAGGATACTGTATCTTATTAATCTTGTCAGGTCGGATTAATCATCTTTATAAATTAAGTTGCAACGCCAGCACCATCAAAGCTAGCAATATAATAAGGGTAAATACGGCAAACAAGAAACGAATTATAAAAAAGCATCGAAAAAATAACGCTCATTGTGCTTTCTAACTACTGTAATGAATCGGGATAGCTGGACTCTAGAAAAAGGTGGAAGCACCCGTAATAGCAGGGCTACTGAGGGGGACCCCAACGCCGTGTTGGCATTCGAATAGCCAATGCAATAGTGTAGTTAGAAACGATGATTGGTATAATACCATGAATGTATCTAGCGCTTACTGAATAGAATCAATACCCTATTGCAAAGCTACATGGTATCCGTATAATGCTCTAGCACTGGCCGAGTGGTGGAATTGGTAGACACGACGGATTCAAAATCCGTTGCCTTTAAAAGCGTGCCGGTTCGAGTCCGGCCTCGGCTACCATATCTCCTTTTATTTCATAAAAGTTTAATTCACTTACTAAAACTAAATACAAATTTATCTAGGGTGTCACACTAAGAAAATAGGCACCTACATCACAAAACTGCCATCATTGTGCAGCGCATTAAAGCAATACTTAACCCATGTGACTTCTTGCTAAGGCCATCTACTTATACTTTCTTTAAAATGCACCAGCATTGCACATATATTCACAATCTATTGTGTCTGCTTATACCTTATTACAGCGCTATAACACTGTGCAAATACCCTGCAACACTCCAAAACAACATGCACAAAAAGTGAATAAAACCGTGCAGACCGGGGCATCAAAGAGGATTTTTTTAATTCCCCAGCTTTTCTCGCTCTCAAACTCAGGCAAATTCAAAGTTAATAATCTATCTTAACATACAAACGCTTTTTGACTTTTTTTCAGCATTGAGCATATTAGAAGAGTAGAGAGAGTGGAGTGTACTTCAAGTATTATAACAGCATTAACTAGCATTTTGTCTGCATTGATCGGAGGTCTTATCACAGGTTTTTTCACGCTAAGGGCGGTCAAATCCACATTTGAAAATCAAAAAAAACAAAGTAATAAAGAAGAAAAGAAAATCACTTCAAGTTTACTTCAAGGTATTCACGACGAGCTGGAAACTATTGGAGAAGGTTATAAAAAACAAATAGGCTCAAAGCTAGACGAATTAGAAGATAATGAGCCTATGCTTGACTACGCTCCATTAAGCGGTGATTATTTTCCAATCTATAATGGAAACACGTTGATTATCGGTAGAATACAAGACAATAATTTAAGAAAAAATATTATTAAAACCTACCATATTGGTACATCAATGATTGATTCTATAAAAATGAATAATTACATAATATCTAAATATGAACATGCATGCATACTGTACAACAGCGCTAATACTGAAGTTAATAAACACCACAGGGATGCTTACTATGCAGTTTTGATTAAATATGCATCATTGTTAAAGGAAGGGCATCAAATGCTTCTTGATAGTATCACCACAACTTTAGATGAAATAAAAAAGACGTTAGAGCATTAGAGCCGTTAGAGCTAAGTACTATTACATCGAGCAGTTCTGATTAAGTCATACACATCTGATACTTTAGCCAGTGCCTCAAATTGAGCAGGCATATTGGTAAAGCAAAGGCGGGTATTTTTACTTTGAGCAAACCTCACCCATGATAAAAAAACAGAAAGCGCAGAACTATCAGATAATGCCATTTCTGCAAGACTAATAAACCAGGCGTCTTTCGGGTTATTTGTAAAAGCACGGGCTAATACCTTTTTACCTTCTTCAGCAACCTGTGCCGCGTTATCAAAGGTGACTAAGGGCGGTCAAATCCACATTTGAAAATCAAAAAAAACAAAGTAATAAAGAAGAAAAGAAAATCACTTCAAGTTTACTTCAAGGTATTCACGACGAGCTGGAAACTATTGGAGAAGGTT
>JAQYUY010000107.1 GCA_028728195.1 Endozoicomonas sp. (ex Botrylloides leachii) | reverse complement strand
AGTGCAGCTTCAGTATTCCAAACACACGCTCAACGATACTTCGGGTGCCTGAATTGATTCTGTTTGCAGATTTCTGATCAGGGGTGAGCGGTTTATTCCGATACCCTCTTTCTAATACCCGCGTGCTATATAATTCGAACCTTGTGGCTTTTCGTGCAAAGCTTTCAAAAAGCCTAATATTTTTTTCCGAGAGAAATGAACTGATGCTTGATCTCAGATAGTAACGCATTGCTGCTGATTATCTTCTTAACTAAAGTATTAACCCTATGGCATGGGTTCAATATAAAAACATTGATAAAACGATTGCAATATTCCAAAAACATAAGCAACGGTGAGTTTAGAACTATCAATAGTCATCATTTTTTTAACTAAACTATGGCGCTGACCATCCGAATACTAGCACGGTGCTTAATCTTTATTCTGGTCGTATCGTATTATTCTGGTAATCTAGAAGTAGTTAATTTTGTATAGTAAGCAAGTCGAATACTTCATGTTAATTATGGCGAGTAAATAATGAGTATTACCCTAAAAGAAATAGTAGACTGTTTAAATACAGTGCTTTGTCCTCAGTTATTTAAAGATTATTGCCCTAATGGTTTGCAAGTAGAAGGTCGAGCGAAAGTCACTAAAATAATTAGCGGTGTCACAGCTTGCCAGGCTTTAATTGACGCAGCTATTGAGCAACAAGCAGATGCGATTCTTGTACACCATGGCTACTTTTGGCGTGGCGAAGAGGCAGCTTTAACGGGCATGAAAAAACGCCGCCTTAGCGCTTTACTAAAACACGATATTAGTTTGATTGTTTACCATCTGCCACTGGATGCTCATGCTACATTGGGTAATAACGTTCAGTTGGCAAAGCAGATGAATTGGCCAATCAAGGGTGCTATGCCCTCTGAGAAAGAGCACGCCATAGGAAACTGGGGTGAACTTAATCAACCGATGACCTTGACCGAGTTAGGCCTGCAGCTTGAGCAGGTATTAGGTAGAACGCCACTAATAATTGAAGGTGGGAATCATTTAGTTAACTCTATTGCATGGTGTACAGGAGCAGCGCAAAGCATGATTGATAAAGCCCTAACATTAGGCGTGGATGCTTTCATCAGCGGTGAGATATCAGAAGCAACTGTACATGTTGCTAGAGAAAATAATATTCATTACGTCAGTGCTGGCCACCATGCCACAGAGCGCTATGGGGTTCAGGCACTCGGGCACTTTTTAGCCGAAAAATTTGGGGTAGGTCATCAGTTTATTGATATTGATTCTCCAGTGTAATAAGTAATAGCAGTGCTGTTGCGATGAGAACCAGCGCAATACTGGTATTTTGATAATCAGCGCAATAACCTAGTTAGAAGATGATTAGTATGATCAGTGGAAACCGGCTTGCAATACTACTTGTAAGCGCGCAATTAGCAAAAAGTACGAGGTCGACTAATCGGATACTTCTCTGGAGATAGCGGTTGAATACATCGAATGTTACACCATAGAAAATGCTGATATAGTACTTTGGGTTATGTCAGCCTTGGATGGAGTGGGGCACAAAAAATTCATAGTAAGATATTCATTTTTAGTGCACTACATCATATCTGAACCATTGCTAAATAAAGGACAGGGAATGCATAATACTAAATTAGCTAATGAGCTTAAAAAGCTGCAAATAGTACTTGATAAACTTGCTTTTTACGTAAAAAGTCAGCTGACCAAAAAACAAGTCTCTAAAGAGAAGCCCAAGCATCATTAAACAATGCGACATTAAGTTTGCTAACAAGACATGCCGTCAGTTTAAAAAGGATATGGGTAGCGCTTGCCAAAAATTACCAGCTTGACAGTGCGCCCTCTTAATGATGCACAACCGGTCAGGATTGCTCACTAAGGTATTGACTTGGGTCGATATAAATACCTAACGAGCGTTTGTCGATCCGCTTTTCCCCGCCCTGTTCTTTATAACGAAATACCACAGTATCGCCTTTGCTAACATCTAACTTTTGTTCAGATGAAAGGTATTTATAGTCTTCACCTGCAACTGTCAGGCTATGAATATAATAATCAGGCATACCCAGCCAATCGCTATGGGGGCCATCTGTTATGACCTTTTCCAGAATGCCCCGATTTTCCAGTTTGGGTTTTTGCTTTTGAAAATTTTTCTGCATGGTGTTCACCAAATAGGCTGAGAAGGTAAGAATAATACCTGCATTCCCCTTTATTATATGTACGAGTTCAGATCTAGTCTGACAGGCACGCCTAAAAAATTGGTAACCGCCAGATTGGCTCTGAATTACTATAGATTGTTTATAATACCCACTGTGCAACTAAATATCTTCTCGCACCGGTCCTCTATGACTGATTATCTTCATGTTATATAAATAATGGCATGGCTACTTATTGGTAAGAAGGTCTTATCGATTGAGTTTTGACTGCCTGCGTTCACGGCGCTTGCGCCAAAGGTAAAGAATATTACAGCGCCAGTAAAGGCGAATCATAACATAGCAGAATGAGCTAATTATAATTCCTGATACTATAGACCCTAAATAAAGCGGTTTCCAGATTCGGGCTAGCTCAACACTGATGCCTTCCAGCGACAGATCCACTGAACTGTAATGAGGCGGTACCTGAAGAAGTAGGCAGCCGACTCTATAGGTAAAATAGAAAATAAAGGGCATGGTCACTGGATTAGTGATCCAAACTAAGGCTATTGATAGGGGAATATTACAGCGGAACAGAAGCGACAGAAAGGCAGCAACAACCATTTGAAAAGGAATAGGCAAGAAGGCACAAAAAATACCGATAAAAAACGCAGACGCCACTGACCGGCGATTAAAGTGCCATAAAGTAGGCGCATATATAGCAGACCCGAAAAAACGTAGGGACCGCTTTTCCTGTATCGATTTTAGGCTCGGCAAATAACGTTGTATTAGTCTTTTCACCATATCTTTCACTCTACATGTCATGCTAAGTAAGAGGAGGCGAAAACATTACCGGGCAATGACAATAATCATCAGGATAACACTCAAAAGCATTTGGCAGGCATATTTTCTGACCAACTGTGCTATCAGGTTCTATGCTATATATCAGCATGATCTACTGTATTTTGGACAGAAGATCCTAGAATAATAATTGTTATTATGCCGATAATTCATGCCGCAAACTATACAATGTATCACAGCGATAGCTACTTATGCTGTAGGTGTCTCGCTTGTATCACTAATCCCCGTGCTACCTTCTTTACTGGTGGTTGTCATCATAGGTATGATGGTTCTAGCTTGGACTGCCTATATCCTATTTCGTTCATTATGGTCTTGGTTGCCCTTATCCAGTTTCTTGATAGGTGTCGTTATTGGGCTGGGTTATGGTCATTGGTTTCAAGCGCATCAGCTGCCTGCTGAGTTTGAGCGCCAGACGCATGTTGTTGTAGGCCATATTGCCAGCTTACCTGTGTATACTGAAAAGTCAGCTCGTTTTATATTTGTTACAGCCATTGGTGAATCAAAAAATTTACATATTAAAGTACGTTTAAATTGGTATTCTGCTCCTGAGTTACGCCTCCAACAACGATGGCGTTTAAAGGTTAAACTGCGTAGACCCCACGGTTTTGCTAGTCCTGGCGCTATGGACTTTGAGGGTTGGGCAGCGAGAGAAGGTGTTCAAGCTACCGGTCATGTACTATCGGGTGAGCTTCTATCACAACCTACGTCTTTTTCCATAAGACAGCATCTATACACTTGGCTAGTAGACTCAGCCTCTTCGGTAAACCTTGGTGTGTTAAAGGCGTTATTATTGGGCGATAAGTCAGGTATTTCAACCGAGCAATGGCAGCTACTCAATGGCACAGGAACCACTCATTTAGTTGTCATATCCGGCTTGCATATTGGCTTAATGGCCTGGTTAGGATATTGGATATCTCTATTATTGGCACGCTTTGGCTTATTGCCTCTACAGGTCATGCCCTTGCCAAGAATAGCGGCTATCTTTTCTTTATTATTAGCTGGGGGCTATGCGTTTATGGCGGGTGTAAGCGTGCCAGTGCAGCGAGCATTAATTATGACAACCGTGGCAATGGCAGGCCCTTTATTGGGCTTAAGGCCAGCACCGAGCACATTGCTTATTATTGCATTTGCCTTAGTTGTTACTATTGATCCCTTGGCAGTAACCAGTATCGGTTTTTGGTATTCCTTTATCGCTGTGGGCGGTTTGATTTATGGGCTATCTGGCCGCTATGGCTCGATAGGCTCACTAGCAAAGTGGTTACGTCCGCAATGGCTAATTTTCTGTATCATGACACCCTTATTGCTCTCTAATGGTCAGCCTGTGTCGTTATTGTCACCGCTTATCAACCTATTAGCTATACCATTTATTGGCCTGCTAGTTGTACCTTTACTATTGCTCTCTTCTTTGCTGAGTTTCGTGGCATCACCCATCTCACTATCACTACTAAATAGTGTAGAGCACCTACTCAATGGTTTCTGGTGGGGGCTTACCTGCTGCATAGACAGATTGACGGCATTAACGCTTATGTCCATTCCTCAATGGCCCGTCATGCTAGCGGCTACAGCAGGAGGAATCCTACTGATATCACCTCTGCCTGTGCTGCTACGATTATTAGCACCGGCTTTGCTGTTTCCTTGGGTATTCCCTGTTGTTAATAAGCTTGATAAAGGACAAGCTAAGATAACTGTGCTGGATGTAGGTCAGGGTTTATCTGTACTCATTCATACTAAAAACCATACGCTTGTATATGATACAGGTGATGCATTTACCGACCGGTTTAATGCTGCTGACTGTGTAATTGTGCCTTATCTACGAAGAGCAGGCATTCAGTCTATTGATCGAATCATTATTTCCCACGGGGATAAAGATCATGTCGGTGGTTTGAAGCCTTTATTAAAACACTATGATTGTGGTGATATTCTCTCTGGTACAACCATCCCGTACTATGATAAAAACATTTTATTTTGTCAGGCAGGCAATCAATGGAATTGGGATGGTGTTCAATTTAATGTATTAGCAAGCGGCGGGCAGTGGAAAAAAGCCAACGACCGCTCTTGTGTTTTGAAGGTCACCGCTGGTAATGAAAGTGTACTATTGACCGGTGATATCAGTTATCGAATAGAGGAGCATTTATTGCATTTAACTAAAGCATTGGAATCTACCGTTTTGTTGGCACCTCATCATGGCAGCCGCTTTTCTAGTTCATTAGCCTTTTTAAGTGCGGTCAACCCCCGTTACGTCTTGTTTTCTGCTGGATATAAAAATCGTTTTAGTCATCCCGCTAAAGCAACATTACAACGAGTGGTTTACCAGGGTGCTGATTATTGGAACACAGCTTGGCATGGTACGCTTACATTTGAGTTGGGTAACGGAAATTGTGAAATCAACGGCTATCGGTGCACCCATCGACGCTACTGGTGGCACGAAAGCGAAGATGCATCGCTTGCAAAGATGAAAAAAGGGGGTACTGTCAATAAATACTAGGATTTTAGGCGTATTTTACTGACTTTGACTTGGCTATTGCCTAAAATTACCAACTCATCATATAACAACTTATATCAATTGTATCTTCTAACTACTGCAATAAGCATCAGGCAGCTGAGCTCCAATAAGATGAAATGGCAAGTAATAGCAGAGCTATTGAGAAGAGTTTTAACTTCGTACTGGTACTTGGATGGCGAGTGCAATAGCGTGAGAAAAGATGATGGGTGTTATTGCCTTAGACATTGAGTGGTCAAGGTACTTTACCAAAGGGTACGACTGCAGGCTAAGATGCCTACACCAAAAGGCAAGTAGATATTGACAGTAAGTATCTTTATGAATTATCCGGATTTAACCTGTATATGTTGTTGGCCGTCAAACAGCGACTCCATGCCGCTGTACTTAAAGCGTGGTTTACTGATAAGGGTTGGACTCGGTTATTAATACCTCTAACTCTGATTTTTAAATTATTAGCTCAGTACCGTAAAGTGCGGTTATTGGCAAAAAATCGCTGGGAACCGCCTGTACCTATTTTGGTCGTTGGAAATATTACTGTGGGAGGCACTGGCAAAACACCGGTAGTTGCAAGTCTTGTAAAAGGCTTGCAGGCCAGAGGCTATTCTCCCGGTATTATCAGTCGTGGTTTTGGCTCATCCGCCCATGGCTATCCCCGCCTTGTTACACCGTTATCAACGCCGGAAGAAGTGGGTGATGAACCGCTGATGTTAGCAAAGCAGTTGCGGGTTCCTGTTATGGTTGATTCGAACCGAGTGCAAGCAGCTCAAGCACTCTGCAACCAGCATCGCTGTGATCTGATTATTGCCGATGACGGTTTACAACACTATAACCTAAAACGTCACGTTGAATTATTAGTTATTGATGGTAAGCGTATGTTGGGAAATAATCTTTGTTTGCCGGCCGGGCCTTTGCGAGAACCCCCCGAGCGTTTGCATACGGTTGATGTAGTGCTCATTAATGGGACGCCTGCTAAGGCACCTGACTTCAACTTTACGGAGTTTACACTAATACCTGAGTCGCTAAAGCCTGTTGCGACAAACCTATCCGAAACGATTATGCCCCCTGAAATAAACACTACTGTGCATGCTATAGCAGGTATTGGCCACCCCGATCGTTTTTTTAATACTCTGTTTTCCTTAGGCTTTAAAGTGATAGCCCACGCTTTTCCTGACCATTATCCCTTTAGGGCTAAAGATATTTACTTTGATGATGACCTTCCAGTGATTATGACGGCGAAAGATGCAATGAAGTGTGTTAACTTTGCAAGCCAGAAGCATTGGTACTTACCGGTAATAGCGGATATATCGCCAACACTTATTGATGCTGTAGTACGTCTTACTGAACATTCCTATAGGGTGAAAAATGGATAAGAGGTTGTTTGAAGTGCTTGCTTGCCCTTTATGTAAAGGCGATGTGAAATATGACAAGAAAAAGGCTGAGCTAATCTGCCGTCCTTGTGGTCTTGCCTACCCTGTTCGCGATGATATTCCTATGATGCTTGAAGATAGCGCACGCACATTAACGACTGATGAACGCTTGGGTAAGTCATGATAATGCGTGAAAAGCAACCCTTTATTGTTGTTATCCCTGCTCGTTTTGGGTCTAGCCGTTTACTGGGTAAGCCGCTGGTTGATATTGGTGGAAAACCAATGATACAACATGTCTATGAGCGAGCGCTGCAAAGTCGAGCCCAGCGCGTGATTATTGCCACTGATGACTCACGAATTAAAGCAGCTGCTGAAGCTTTTCAAGCAGAAGTTTGTATGACAAGCACTGCTCATCCTACAGGTACTGATCGTCTACAGGAAGTGGCTTTGCTTTATGGCTTGAACGAGAATGATATTATTGTCAATGTACAAGGAGATGAGCCACTGATTCCACCTAAAAACATTAATCAGGTGGCTGATGCCATGACTATCTCTAAGAATGTTGGGGCGGCAACGTTATGTGAAAAAATCAAAACCTACAAAGAGATGTTTGACCCCAACGTGGTAAAGTTAACGGTAAATAGCCAAGGAATCGCCCTGTATTTTAGCCGTGCTCCAATTCCATGGGATAGAAATACATTTGCTGATGGTGCTAATACAGCATTGCCAGAAAAATTGTCCTGCTGTAAACGTCATATAGGCATTTATGCTTATCGGGTTGGCTTGTTAAATCGTTTTGTTGCTTGGGGCATGTGCCCTATCGAAGAAATTGAGTCACTTGAACAGCTACGATTGCTGTGGCACGGACAGAAAATACAAGTTGTTGATGCGCTTGAAACACCTCCCGGCGGCGTAGATACAAAACAGGATCTGGAAAATATTCGACGTTTTTTTGCAAATAGCTAGAGGGTCAGGGTTGTTATAACTATCAATCTATATGTGTCTTGGATATATCAATCACTAATAACGTATAGCGTAGAGGCTTTATCCTTAACATCATGGTAACAGTCCTTTCTCTTGTGACAAACCTGTACGCAATATTTGAGGCGAATGGTCGACTATTTATAGTTGAAAAAATAAGTACTGAAAAGTAATGAATATTATTGAAAATGCCACATTAACCAGCAAGAACACACTGGCTTTACATGCCTCTGCTCGTTACTTGATTGAAGTCTCCACAATTGAGCAGCTTCAGGAAGCCTTAGTTTTTGCTAATCAGAAACAACTGAAGGTTATTCCTATCGGCGGTGGTAGTAATGTTGTATTGGTAGGTTGCCTAAATGCTGTGGTTATTCAAATAAAGTTAATGGGCAAAACAGTGCTTTCATCGAGTAAAGACATCGTCTTGATAGAAGCTGGTGCAGGTGAGGATTGGCATAAGTTTGTACGGTGGACAATTGATAAAGGTGCCTTTGGGCTAGAAAACCTGTCGCTTATTCCGGGCTGCGTAGGCGCTTCACCCGTACAAAATATAGGGGCTTACGGTGTTGAGTTGAAAGATTATTTCTATTCATTAACAGCCATAGATGTTCAGACTGGTGATATACTGCAACTATCTAAAAATGATTGCGAGTTTGCTTACCGTGACTCTGTATTTAAAGGTACCTTAAAAGACCGTTATATTATCACCTCAGTACAGTTTGAGTTGGAATCAACATTAACCCCTCATATTGATTATCCTGGCCTCAAACAATGTATTGAAGCACAACATGCTGAAACCCCGCTATCTGCTGTTTTAATTAGTGATGTGGTATCAGAAATTCGTCGTAAAAAATTACCTGACCTCAATATACTAGCCAATGCAGGTAGTTTTTTTAAAAATCCGGTAATAGATAATCAGCACTTTAATCAACTAACCGCCCAATACCCTGATATTGTTGCCTACCCCACTGCTAGCTCAAAGCATTGGAAATTAGCTGCTGGCTGGCTAATTGAAAAAGCTGGGTTAAAAGGTTTGCGAGAAGGGGCTGTTGGTACACATAAAATGCAGGCACTTGTTATAGTAAATCATGGTGGTGCAACCGGTGAAGATATAATTGCCTTTTCAGCGTTAATACAGCAACGTGTTAATTCGTTGTTCGGGGTAACTTTAGAGCGTGAGCCTAGAGTATATCAAGGATAACTGTATCCAGTGTTTATTTTAAATATGCTACATTTTTACTTGAAAGAAAAAACGTCTTTTATGACTAAAGGTTGACCATGCAGTTTGATTCACTCATTAACCTATCCCAAACTTGTCGACATGAACGCATTGTTAAAATGATCCGTGATCAAGGCTTTGTTACAACGGAAGAACTGGTTACAACTTTTCGTGTAACACCACAAACTATTCGTCGTGACCTGAATTATTTAGATCATCAGGGTTTAATTTGCAGACATCATGGCGGTGCAGGGGAGCCTAGCAACAGTACGGTGAACACGGCTTACAACAAGCGTCAGCAAATGCAAAACGTTGAGAAAAACAGAATTGCAGAAAAATTAGCAGAAAAAATTCCAGACGAAGCTTCTTTGTTTATTAATATAGGAACATCGACAGAAGCGGTTGCTAGAAAACTACTAAGTCATAATCGTTTAAAGGTTATCACTAATAATCTGCATGTTGCCTCTATACTATTACCGAAAGAAGATTTTACTGTGATTATTGCTGGAGGCGAGGTTCGCAATCGTGATGGCGGTATCATCGGGGAGGCAACGCGTGACTTCATTGGCCAGTTTAGGGTTGACTATGCTGTGATGGGCATTAGCGGTATTGATTTGGATGGTTCGTTGCTAGATTATGATTATCATGAAATACGCGTTTCTCAAGCAATGATTGCCAATGCCTGTTATCGATTTCTGACGGCTGATCACTCTAAGATAGGTAGAAATGCTATGATGCGACTGGGCCATATTAAAGATATAGATACACTCTTTACTGATGCATCGCTGCCTAAGCCGCTTCAAGAAACACTGACTAGATACCAAACGGAATGGGTTGCTTGTTGAGCCAAGGAAAATATTCAGCCTAACAAGCTATTCATAATCTTCTCAACAAGAATACCCATGCTGTGCCTGCAAATAGTGTTGGTTCAAATTGATTACAAAAGTTATCTACCTTACAAAATATCTTTATTAGTGTAACGCGACTCCAACCCTAACTAGCTTGTTGGCCATGTTAGCCCACTACCATTCAGGGATAGTTGTAATCGTTAATCAGGCTCAATGCTATAACCGGCATCACCCAAAAAACTGACATGCTTGTTTTGATGAGAGGGGCTCACTTTAGCACGAGTTGGTGCAACTTGCTTGTCGTTGGGGGTATCTTTCTTGCTATCTCCTAATGCTGGGGAGTCTATTATTTTACTATACGGGCCAGTAAATACCGTGGTTAATTCATCATAAGCTATTGGTCGTTTTAACTGAGCTAGCCTTCTTTGTTCGTGACGTTCTTTCAGGTATATATAGTATTGTTTTTTCCATTCTTTCTCTTTTTTTATGTCTACGGAGTAGCGATCTGCTCTGACTAGATTCTCTAATGGAGAAGTATGCTCTTGATCAAAAGATGTACTTTTTTCGTCTATTTTATTTAAATGAATATAAATATCCCCCTCACCTGATATGGATGTGGAAAATTTTTTGTACGGTTGATAATAGATTGAATTGATGCGCTCAGGACAAAGCGTTAGCTGTCTACTAGTATTGGCTGCTTTAAGCTTATCTTCTAACCTTTCCAGAAACATGGAGTTTGTAGCATCAGTCCAGGGGGAAAATGCCCTTACCAATGCGTTGATATGTGGTGTATGTGATTTATTTGGCTTCTCACTTTCTTTGAGCAGTTTTAATATAGATTCGAAATTGTCCTTATTTATACTTGGGAATGGTTTTTTCTGGCTATTTAAGTTAAATTTTTTCCTGTAGTGTAAATCATTTTTTATGACAACCGTTTCATTTACTAAACTAATTGTTGCGTCATTAAGAAAGCAGATGAGGTATTCGTAACAAGAAATATTTTCTGATATATAGTAGTCTGTATAGGTGCTTATACTTTTTTCATTTTTTGCTTTAAATAATATATTCCAGTATCCATTGTGTATGACAATATACCTGCTATAAGTAGGTGGTGAAATAGCAATTAGAATTAATAGTATAATTTTTTTGTTTATAAGCATGATAATAACTAGTTGGTTTAAATAGAGTGATTTATTTAATAATAACCTTTTTAAATTTTCTTGCTGACTATTTTTTTGGTTGAAGTTTTTTAATAGGATTGTTAGGTGGTGATTCAAATTAGTTGATCTATTAAATTGAGGCATCGCTCCCTAAGCCGTTTCAAGAAACGCTTGTTAAATACCAAGCGGAATGGGTTGTCTGTTGAGCCAAGGAAAATATGTAGTCTAAAAAGCTGTTCATAATCGTCTCAACAATAGTACCCATGCCTTGTCTGCAAAAAAAGCTGAGAGTATTATAAGTACTTGCGCCAAATTTACAGACAGAATTAATATAGAAATGCTTTAGCTAACGATAGACGCTAGCATGAAACACGATGACAATTGTAGCTATTTCACGGATTGATAGTGACTGCTTTCAAACACGTTTATGACCGGCTCAAGCAGATAGTTATTTAGTTTTGGCTCAAATTGATTACAAAAGTTATCTACCTTATCAAATATCTTTATTAGCATAACGCGATTCCAACCCTAACTAGCTTGTTGCCATGCTAGTCCACTACCATTCAGGGATAGTTGTAATCGTTAACCATCAGACCCACTGCTATAACCTGCGCCGCCATACCAGCCGTCCTTATGACCTTCAGGAGTAAGGCCCATTTCAATACGAGTTGCTGCAACGTGCTTGTCGTGGGGGCTATTTTTCTTGTCACCTCCTAATGTTGGGCAGGATATCATTGTACCATACGCGCCAGTGAGTACTGTGGCTAGTAGACTTAATTCATCAGGCGCTATTGGTTTTAACTGAGCTAGCCTTCTTTTTTGTTGATATCTTATCAGTTTTTGAGAGCATGCTTTTTTCAGCTTTTTCTCTAATTTTATGTGATCTTTTCTGGTTGTAAACTCTTGAGCAAAAAACGTACTTTGTTCGTCTGTTTGGTTTAAATAAATATGAATATCCTCCTCATTTACTATGTCTACAGAAAAATTTGTATACGCTTGATAATAGATTGAATCGATGCGCTCAGGACAAAGCGTTAGCTTTCTACTAGTATTGGCTGCTTTAAGCTTATATTCTAACCTTTCCAGAAACAGGGGTGTAGTATAAGCCCAGGGGGAAAATGTCCTTACCAATGCTTTAATATGTGGAATATCTGATTTATCTATGTTCTTACTTCCTTTGAGTAGTTTTAATATAGATTCGAAATTGTCTTTATTTATACCTGGAAGTGGTTTTTTCTGGTTATCTAATTTAAACTTTTTTCTATAGTGTAAATCATTTTCTATGACAACCGTTTTATTTCCTACAACAAACGTTTCATTTCCTATGGCAACGGTTTGACTGACTAAACTAATTGTTGCTTCATTAAGAAAGCATATAAGGTATTGGGAAAAAGGAATGTACTTTGATGTATAGTAGTCTGTATAGGTGCTTATACTTTGTTCATTTTTGGCTTCAAATGATATATTCCAGTATCCATTGTGTATGACAATAGACCTGCTATAAATAGGTGGTGAAATAGCAATTAGAATGAATAGTATGATCTTTTTTTTTGTAAGCATGATAATAGCTAATTATTTTAAATGGAGTGATTTATGTAATAATAACTTTTTTAAATTTTCTTGCTGACTTTTTTTGATTAAAGTTTTTGAATAGAATTATTAGGTAGAGATTAAAACTGGTTGGTCTGTTACATTGATGCAGCGCTCCCTAAGCCATTTCAAGAAACGCTTGTTAAATACCAAACGGAATAGGTTGTCTGTTGAGCCAAGGAAAATATTCAGTCTAAAAAGCTGCTCATAATCTTCTCAATAATAGTATCCATGCCTTGTCTGCAAAAAAGCTGAGAGTATCATAAGTACTTTTGCCAATATTTACAGACAGAATTAATATAGAAAACCTGATGTGTGACTTTTAATAATCTAGCCAGAAAGGCATGACTACCGCCTAAAATAGAAGTGCGAACCACTATCCAGACGGTATCGGTCATGCCTGTAGAAGAGTTTATCATCAATA
>JAQYUY010000106.1 GCA_028728195.1 Endozoicomonas sp. (ex Botrylloides leachii) | reverse complement strand
GAAGGGCACCACAGTCCATAAGTGTCTTAAAGTAAATAGCCGGCGACGATGTCATTAGTGCACGAACCGTTTCTTGCCAGATCCGTTCGGCGATCAGATAATTGGCTTCCCCAGTACTCACCATTTTTTTCATCAGTTCCATGGTTTCATGGGCAATGGTAAATCCAGCTTTATGAAACCGTGCAGCGAACCGGGCAACCCTTAAAATTCTGAGAGGGTCCTCTTCAAAGGCTGACGATACGTGTCTAAGTTTTTTATTTTCTAGATCTTTTTGCCCTCCATAGGGGTCAAAAATATTACCCTCAGTATCTTGTGCCATCGCATTAATGGTTAAATCCCTTCGAAGAAGGTCTTCTTCCAGAGAGATATCCGCCGAGGTATAAAATGTGAAACCACTGTAACCATGGCCAAACTTTCGTTCTGTTCGGGCAAGGGCATATTCTTCATGGGTATCAGGATGAAGGAAAACAGGAAAGTCTTTACCAATCAAACGAAAACCTTTAGCGCACATCACTTCTGGTGTAGCGCCGACTACCACCCAGTCCCTGTCTTTTATTTTTAAACCCAATAGCCCGTCCCTGACAGCACCACCTACTAGATATACTTGCATATAAATAATATATCGAAAAAATAACAGGTACCTATTCTATACCTAAACAACATCAAGGTGCAGGGTTTAACCGATGAAAGTAGTTACTAAAGTACAAAGTAGGGGGGATTATTTCATAACTTAAGCATAAACCAATGCTAGCTCTGATATCCTGTAAATTATGTATTCAACATATTAATGACTAATTGTAAAAAGCCCAAAGCAGCTTGATATAGGGCTAATTTGAAAAAAAAACAGCCTAGGTTGGTTGAACCCTATGAGATACTCAAAGCAACTACAATCACCTATGACCAACCTAACAAAGCATGAATGAACCTCCCTATAAAGGGATTGTCAAAATGACTATCTGGAAACATCCTCCTTATGCTATCAAACGCTTTTGCCAATGCGTCTTGCAAGATATTTAACGTCTAACCCAAACTTATAAAGTGAAGGAATTAAAAACAATGTGATCATTGTCGCAAATAAAATGCCAAATCCTAAAGAAACAGCCATAGGAATAACAATTTGTGCCTGTAAGCTAGTCTCCATTGTAATAGGAACCAAGCCGAGAAAGGTGGTTAGTGATGTTAGAACAATCGCACGGAACCGCTCTTTACCCGCGCTAACAAGTGCGTCATGGTCAGTTAAACCAGAACGCCGTCCTTTATTTACAAAATCAACTAAGATTAAGCTGTCGTTTACTAAAACGCCGGCTAGCGCAATAAGGCCGTACATTGATAGCAAGCTAAAAGAAATATTAAATATAATATGGCCGAAAACGGCGCCAATCAAACCAAAGGGTATAATTGACATAATAATTAGTGGCTGAAGATAAGACTTCAAAGGGATAGCTATTAACACATAAATTAGTAGCAATGCCATAACCCCTGCAATAGAGAGTTGCTGGTACAATGCCTTCTGCTCAAGGCTGGCGCCTTCTAATCCACTACTAACGCCTGGGTATCTAGCAAAAAGCCCAGGTAAATAGTTTTCCTCAATATCATCAATAATGGCACTTGGCTCTATTTCCTTCGTGTTGACCTCCGCCATTATGGCTATAGATCGTTCACCATTAGTGCGGCGTATAAGGCTAGATCCCTTACCAAAATCTATGGTCGCCACTTGATAAAAGGGTACCTCCTGTCCCGATGATGTTCTAATGCGTACCTGTTCAAGTGCTGTCAGCTCACTGCGCTCTTCTTTGGGATAGCGCAGCATAACCTTGACCTCTTCACGACCTCGTTGAATCCGCTGAACTTCTTCACCATAAAGGCCTTGACGTACTTGATTGCCTAAATCAGCAAGGGTCAGTCCCAACGCTTCAGCTTCTGGTCTAATAGATAAAGTGAGTTCATCAACAGCTGTTTCCATCGTATCTTCCACATCAAAGACACCATCATACGAGTCTATTTTACGAGTTAGTTCCGCTGCTGCCCCCTCTAGTTGTCTAAAATTATCGCCACTTAAGCGAAAGTAAATTGACTTAGAGCCCCCTGCATTGTTGCTTGCAGAAAAATTTAATTTTTTAACGCCCGGTATCTCACCGACACTATCACGCCACTGGTCTGCGACCTGAAAAGCATTGATTTCTCGACCTTCTGACTTAGTTAGTTCCGCAATAAAACGAGCCTCTGTATTACTTATTGTGCGCACAAAAATACTATCCAGTAATGCATTATCGGTGTGCTCTAGCGCATATTGCTTTTGCAGCTTATAAATAGATGATTCAATTTGATTAATGGCTTCATTTCGTTCTACTAAAGAAGTGCCAGAATTCATTTTTAGCTCAACTACAATATAATCGCTGGGTAATTTAGGAAAAAACACAAAACGAACTAAAGGACTTGCTGTCAAACCCAAGATAATCACTAATATACCTGCAAAAATACTTAATGTGATATACCGATTATTAATTGATTTTCTAAGTAGAGGGGCATAGTAATTTGAAATAAAAAATTTCACCTTTTCATCAAACCTATCTTGAATAAGCTCTACTTTGCTAAAAAAAACAGACTTAGATTTAGTTATTTTTTTCTGATGTGCAAGGTGTGCAGGCAAAATAATTTTCGATTCAATAATTGAGAATACTAGGCATAAAACAACAACAACTCCTATAGATTCAAAAAAAGGCGCACCTTGACCTTCTACAAATAAAACGGGTAAAAATGCTGCTATCGTCGTTAATACACCGAACGTTGCAGGAACTATTACGCGTTTAACCCCAATAATAACATTTTTATTTGTGTGCCCGTAGCGTGAAACTTGAGTATGAACACTTTCTCCAATAATAATGGCATCATCGACTACAACACCTAACACTAAAATAAAAGCAAATAAACTGATTAAATTGATTGATATCGGAATAGGTCCGTGGGGCATCAGCCAGAGCGCACCTAAAAAGCAAACGGGAATACCTACAACCACCCAAAATGCAATACGCAACCGTAAAAAAAGACTAAGAAGCATAAAAACCAGCAAGGCACCGTACATCATGTTTTTTAACATCATGTTCATACGGCCTTCCAAATAATAGGAAATATCTGCCCACATAGTGACGCTAACACCTGCAGGCAATGATTGCTGCCGTTTTTCCAAATAAGCTTTTATTGCTTTGCTCGTTTCTAAATCACTCTGTTCGCCTTCTGATAATATCTGAACCGATACCGCAGGCTGTTTATTAAACCGTACAATGGGTTTATCTTCTTCAAACCCATCTGAAATTCTAGCAATATCTCCCAGCCTTAGACGTGTACCATCAGGATTCGTACGGACAACAAAATCGGCGAAATCAATGCCACTATATGCCTGCCCACGCGTTTTAACACTGATATCCCCAGCTGAGGTTCGTATCGAACCACCCGCAACATCAATAGATGATAAACGCAACTGCCTAGCCACTTCATCAAACGTGAGCCCGTACTTTCGCAGGGCTGCCTCAGATACTTCAATGGAAATTTCTAACTCCTGCTCACCTTTAACCTTTGCCTTAATAACCTCAGGCAAAGCCAGTAATTCTTGATGAATTTGCTGAGCTAACCGTTGCAGAGATAACCGATCAATATCACCATAAACTGCAACATGAGCCATCATTTTTTCCGGCTCCAATTTTGAAATAACTGGCCTTTCTGACTTTTCAGGTAAATTTGATAGGCCTTCTATGGATGACTTAACTGAATCGTAGACCTCATCAAGATCATACCCAGTTTCAACTTCTATGATTAATTGCCCAATACCGTCACGGGCGATTGATATAACTTTTTTGATACCAGCAATATCTTTGACTGATTCCTCAAGCTTAACAAGTACACTTTGCTCAATGTCACCTGAACCCGCGCCGGGATAATTGACGGTAACCTGAATTGTATTTACATCAAAATCAGGAAATATTTTTTTCTTAATGCTCCATACAGAAACCAGTCCAGCCACAATAATAATAGCCATTAACAAATTAGCGGCGACACTATTATTAACAAACCAAGCAATGACACCTCTATCTGTATTTTCTTCTATTTTATTTTTCATCATTGAAACTTGAGTTTAATCCTTTGTCAGGCTAATAGTTGTTTTTTTATCCATTTTTTCTTCATCTTTTACTAGCCTTGTATTAACCTGCATACCATCAATAGGGTTATTCAGGCGTGTGATACTAATCTTATCACCCTCATATATGTTACCCGAGATAAATACATCTTCTTCATCAGCATGCCTGATATCAATCTCGCGAAAATTCAACGTCTGAAGACCATCAGCAGATTGATTTAGCACCAAAATACGCCCACTGCCGTAAATAGCATTACGGGGTAAACGAAATAAATTATCAACTATTTTCCCCTTGATCTCGGCATGCACAAAACTACCTGACTTTAAGGGATATGCTCTTGGTGATTCTAGCCCATAAGGGTCACTTATTTTTACCACTAAAAAATTCATCCGATTCTGCTGATCAACAATACCTTCTACGCGATCAATAACGGCTCTCCAGTTAAAAGCTTGATGTCCAATCTTTTGTGTTAGTTGAACATTATCCCTAGCCTCCTTATTTCGCCCAACCGCTGGCAGATTAATAATGGTTAGATCTGTTGATGTAATAGGTAATCTGACTTCTGCATAATTAACTGAAAAAATTGTACCTATTGCCTTACCCGGGGAAAGGAACTCCCCAAGGTTAAGTAATCGCTCTTTAACCATGCCGTCATAAGGTGCTTTAATAAAGGTTTTGCTAAAGTCCCTTTCTGCTTTTTCCTGTTGAGCCTTTGCTGCCTTTACATTAGCTTTAGCTTCTTTCACATAAGGCTTTCTCAACAGTAGATCAGGTGCGTCTTTCAACTTTTTCCCAGAACGTAGCCAATTATTTTCTTCTGCTTCTGATTTCGCCAACTCCTCAGCAAGGCGTGCTTTACTGGCTATTAGCATTGCTTCAGCTTGACTCATTGCCGCTTTATAATCACTGTTATCAATGCGCGCTAATATTTCGCCTTTTTTGAAAACCGCACCACTAACAAATACAGGAGAAACCCATTTAACGACCCCACTGACCTCTGAAACTAATAAGGTCTCTATTTCGGGCTTTACTACTCCCTGGCTATCAATGCTTAGCGTGATTGATTCAGGGGCAAGGTTCTTCACTTCTACAATCGGCGGGTTAAAGGATGTTTCATCTTGTTTTGGTTTATCTTTTATCCGTGTAAGGCCAAAGAACAGTCCGCCGCTTATTAATAAAATAGCAAGGGATATTGTCGTTTGCTTCAATGCGGGTCTATTGGTCATCATGACATTTCATTGTTTTTATTATTTTGAAATAAGTTTATCACTTCTTTTCATATACTACATACTAAAAATGATCCAGCGATCTGAAACCGTGGTTACCAGACCAGTAGCATTATTGGTATAAGTAAATTGACTGCCATCAATATACCGAACAACAAGGAACAAATCAGGCTTAAATCATACCAATCGTATTTTGTAACTACCATGACGGGCATGGGCAATCGGCTCCCAGCATAAGGCATAATCATGAAATAGCAGGGCTATTGCAAAAAGTTTCAACGCAGCGTTAGTGTTTGTATAATCAGCGCAATAGCAAGGTTTCAACATGTGGTTGGTATCACTACCAAACTCCATACATTATGATTGCATGACAGTACAACAGCCAATAGCGGTCTTGCGCATGAGAAAGCTGAAATAGATGGGCTTTTTTAAAAAGCTAAAAGCACCCTTTCTGTCTTTAATATCAATCGATTTTAAGCAATGGGTTGAGCAATGGCCAACCCCCATCTCTATAGGTAGCAGAACAGCTTTAATACGACTGCGCTCCTGAACATCCCTTGATATTATATTTAATGATTCCAATACAAATTTTTGTTGGTATATAAATATCACTCTTGGCATGAAAAGAGTAATGCTAAAAAAATCTTCAAGACCAAGCACCTTCAATGATTACAGAGATATTTAAAAAATATCATGGTGTTAGCCTACTATTATGTAGCACAGCTATAGTCATAATTAAGGGGGACGCAGTTTATATCGATTATTCTTTCACTGGCAACTTGTTTGTTAAACTTACAGGCTAACAGTCCCCTGAATATTCATTTTTTTAGCTTAGTTAAAATTTCTTTATAACGGTATGTCGAATATTGAGCATCTAGAAAAAACCTTATCTCAACCTACTAGAGGATATTTACTGATGATTTAGGTTTTTTTATATCTAGTAGAGCAGACCACTGAACACTAGAGGAGCCTATCCCTAGGGCAAATTATCTTGATAGGGAGTGAAGGTACTCTCGGTCATTATTCACTCTGGGCTACCCTAATAGTAGGAAAAATCTATGCCTTTATCTTCCACCGAATCTTCCTTACAAGCAGATTACGATAAAAGATACAAAAATATTGAGCGCTTTGCAAAAAAAAACTTATTAAGTAACTACGATCTCAGGAGGAAGGGATATCATAGATCTGAACGCTTTATGATGCCTAATATACAAATTGATAATTTTTTATATTCAAATGATTTAAGGCTAATGGGGAAGACCTTTTTTTGCACTATACATTCTAATAATAGGATAAAACTTACTGGCTTCAATTTCAGTATTTCAAATGACTTTTTCACTGCCTATCTATGGGAAAAAGAGTTAAGTTATTATTTGCAAGTACTGGATTTTCCAGATCCAAAATTTATAATGCTATGGAATAAAAATCCCGTTAAAGTATTAACACCTTCAGATTACATTCCTAATTGGACAACAGGGGGCAAAAATAGTGGCCTGAATTATATAAGCGATTTAACACAATATATTGCCTTCCCACTTGAGGCTACTTGAGCAAATGACAGTGATGCGAACTAGTGGATCTATTGTATTTTGAAATTTTCCTTGAGGCTTGCGTAGCTGTAATTAAGGTTGTTTATATCCACTGTCGTCAAACTGAAGGTATTTTGAAAATTAGCCATGACTCTTATACCAAGCTAATTTTTTGGACTCGACTAAAGCGCTTTATCCAAAAAAGTATCTGCTTTTCAAAAGCGGCTAAGCCACATGATAAAGTGATGGGTGAGTTCATACCCTGAGAGCAATATCGACTAGTATGAATCATTACCACGGTTGAATAAAACTGAAAAATGATGCGCAGCAACTTGAGTGATCAACACCCTTGTGCTGCATAGCCCTCGGTATGTAAATTGCCGAAATTACAGCAAGCTCTTATACCCATTAGACTTCAAGATGCTCATTTTTCTTCCAAGCTTACTCCTTAAAATGAAGGGTTATAGCTGAATAAACGCGAGCATCTTGAAAGCGTTTGAGTATATATGTTAAACGATAAAGCCATCGGCAATCATACTACTGCATCTTTGATAATGGCAGATATTCTTTACTGCTTGTCTGCCCACTTGATAAAGTTTTTAAACAATATTTGGCCGTTTTCTCCTGATGTTTCTGGGTGAAATTGTACGCCAATAAGGGGCCTTTTGACCCCCATAACAGCTTCTACTTGATAGTGCTGGGATGATGCAAGCAGTGTCATTTTTGAGGAAAGCTCTATCCCTTCGCAATGATCCACTGAAAACTCTGGCCGATCTTCAGACATATTAATGAATAAAGGATAGTCGTTGACAATTGTCATAACGTCTGTATTGCGACGCGCTACGCCTCGGTACACTTTTCCGCCCAAAGCAAGGCCAATAGCTTGATGGCCAAGGCAAATACCTAACGTTGGAACAGTTAAGGTTTCCAAAAATTCAAACCGTTGTATTAACTGTTCTTTTTGTTTGGAACCGCCACTAAATAAATGGTTACCACCTGAAATAATAACCGCTCTGAAACTGTTAAGCTCTGTCTCATTAGCAGAGTGCCAACTGATGCCTTGAGGCCGACAATGTATGTCTCGAAGCATCTTATGAATTAAAGGGGTTGTTTTATGTTCACAATCAATAATTGCAACTTTATTTTTTTGCATAGTGTTGGAGGTATTTTGTTGTGACTGTTATTAATAATAAAACATAATTACAGTAGATAGATATATTTATTTTCTAGCTCGAGTATTTCATGTGTACTTAATGTATCTCCTAGGCGTTTATATAGGCGTTTATACTCAAACGCTTTCAAGAAGCTCACCTCTATTTGGCTATAACCCTTCATTTTAAGGAGTAAGTTTCGAGAAAACGTGCATCTTGAAGTGTAATGGGTATATATTATACCATCCTGCTTTTTAAACTACTGTATCGCTATCGCTGCTGTCGAATACGTCTAGGACGACTTCCTCTTGGAGCCCAAATCTTACTGACCTGAGTTCGACATAATAACTATCAAGCAATGTCAACCCGCCCTGAATGTTAAATGTTCAAAGAAGGCTTCTTGTGGCATATAGGCTACAAGCCTACAAATAAAT
This sequence comes from Endozoicomonas sp. (ex Botrylloides leachii), assembly GCA_028728195.1. Lineage (GTDB taxonomy): Bacteria > Pseudomonadota > Gammaproteobacteria > Pseudomonadales > Endozoicomonadaceae > Endonucleibacter. The sequence continues at coordinate 4,781 of JAQYUY010000106.1, read as the reverse complement.
GGGCATTGCTGCTTTTGAAAGTAGATATATATTGTAAATAATTTTTCCTGATGAAATTATTTTATGGTCTGTTGTCAGCGGCAGCTTTAGAAAATATTATCACGTTTATCACATTAGTTTCTTAAGCTTAGGAGGAGGCTGCCGGAGGTTTTTGTTTATCTTTAGCCTGAAGTTGTTTTTTATCTTCAATTTTATCATTAACAATCACTTTTTCAGATAAAATACTGTGGATTTTTTCCCCGCTTTTGCCAGAACCCTCAATAATAATACGCGTCACATCCACTTCATTTTGTTCAGCATTTTCAGAGTGGTTAATAACTGGCTGCTGTTCTAGTATTTGTGAGGTGTTAGTAGCAGCATGATCTGGTGCAGAATGGTTGCCAGACCATAAGACTATGCCCCCCCAAACAGCCAGCACACCACCTGCTAAAATAGTCAGAGCAAGCACTGATTTTTTTGTCATACAACCTCCTAGCACCCCACAATAAAAAATGGCTCTGCATATCTTACAAGCCGCAAGCATCGATAAAAAACGGCAATAAATTCAAACTAAGGTCACATAACTATCATGTTAATGCTGTATTTAACAACGAAACAGCATAACGATTTTATGCACTTTTAGCTACACTCACTAAAATGTTACTATCAAGCAACGGCAGCAATGAATAGAATACTTCTGGATCCTCTCACAGACGCAATTCTCGAATACCCCCTACTCCCTTAAAGAAGGTCAATAATGCTTGGAAAGATAGCATCTTGGATAGAAAGTGCGTTACTTAAGTATTACCCTAAGAGAACAAACGTCTGGTACTTCAGCACTATTTCACTGTTTTTTTATTCTACAACACGACGTAAACATCGTTATTTCGTTATAGCTGCTAAGTTAGCGATGATAGATATCCCTAAATTGGCTGGCCAGGGGTTCAACTCTCTTTTTTTACACACAACAACAGGCATGCTGTCACTTAAGAGAATACATTTTTTTATAACGCGTTCATATGCTTTGGGCTTTTCCGCCATTTCCATGACTCAAACCATATCCTACAATGGGAAATACTGGGAAGCGAACTATTTATTACTTGCTATATAAATGTGCTACAAATTTTAGGTTATTTAGGAGCACCATTAGAACGAATGGCGCTAGAATGTGAATAACACTACACATTAACGACTTGAACCCAAAGACAGGGAACTTTTTATCAAAAGCAGGCTATAGCCCCTTCTAGGTACCATAAAGCCGGCCGATACATACATTCCTTGTGATATAGACAGCCTTTAAAACTAATACCATTATGACCATAAATACAATACAGAGAAACAAGACACCTTTTTTAAGCTGTGTAGTACCCGTCTTCAATGAAAGTAAAGTCATCGCTTCTTTTATTCCTGCTTTAATTGAACAATTGGAAGCCGTGACTGAAAAATTTGAAATAATTATTGTTGACGATGGCAGCAAAGATCATACAGTAACACTTGTAAAACCCTTATGCTCTAATCCTTGCGTTAAGTTAATCGGCCTATCACGTAACTTTGGCAAAGAAGCTGCTTTAACTGCTGGTATTGATGCCTGCCAAGGAGATGCTGTGATACTCATTGATGCAGACTTTCAACACCCTCTTACTATGATTCCTGTTTTTCTCAACTACTGGAAACAGGGCTATGATATGGTTTATGGTGTTCGCAGAGATCGTAAAAGTGAGTCATTGTTAAAGAAAAAAGGCGCGCAGCTTTTTTACCGCATAATGAGTTTTAGCTCTGGCTTTGAAGTTCCTGCTCATGCGGGTGACTTCAGGCTAATGAGCAGAAAGGTGGTGGACTCATTAAAAGCATTACCCGAGCGCAACCGCTTTATGAAAGGCATTTACGCCTGGGTCGGCCATAAAAGTATAGGAGTACCTTTTGATGTTCAACTACGTGCTGCCGGGGAGTCTGGCTGGGGTTATCGAAAACTAACCAATTTGGCCCTATCAGGTATTACCTCCTTTACTACCATTCCATTGCGCCTTGTTGGTGCAATAGGGTTGATTATATCACTGACTTCAGTTTTCTACGCATTCTATATTATCTTTAGAACGCTATTTCTTGGCTCAGATATTAGTGGATGGCCCACCATTGTAACCGCCATCACCTTTATTGGCGGCATTCAATTGCTTTCTCTAGGTGTGCTCGGAGAGTATATAGCGGGTATTTTTAACGAAGTTAAACAGCGACCAGCTTATCTAATCGGTAAGAAAATAGGCTTTGATAACGAGCAAGACCATGAACCGACTGATTAAATTTATTCTTGTTGGTTCGCTAGCAGCTTGTGTTCACTTAGCTATTCTGCACACTCTAGTAAGTTATTTTTCGCTAACACCGCTATCTGGCAACATTATTGCGTTTGCTATTGCCTTTTTTATCAGCTACACCGGGCAGAGCCTTTGGACCTTTGGCCATAAGCAGCATAAGCATACCATTACGTTATTACGGTTTTTGGCTACTCAGTTATTTTGCAGCTTTGCACTCAATCAGGGGCTATATGCGCTACTACTTCACTTTACCGGCCTAAACTATATGATGGCCAGCTTTGTTGTATTAATCACAGTGCCTTTAGTGACCTACACTTTAAGCAAATATTGGGCGTTTAAATGAAACGGATTACACTATGCGCTGATGACTACGCCATAACTTCCAGCGTATCTCAGGCCATTTTATCTTTGGCTGACCAAGGTGCCATTCAAGCAACCAGCTGTATGGTGACTATGCCGGCTTGGCAAAAGCAAGCGGTAAACTTACAAGCTTATACCCATAAACTAGCGCTTGGCCTGCATTTAAATTTCACAGAAGGGGCAGGGCTAACCCCATACTTTAAGCAGGGATTTCCTAGTCTATATAGCGTACTGGTTAAAAGTCACCTTCGCTTATTCAGCCAGGCTAAACTCGTTGAAGAAGTTAATGCTCAAATCATAGCGTTTGCTGATGCTACCGGCAGGTTGCCTGACTTTATTGATGGGCACCAGCATATTCATCACCTGCCCCAGATCAGACAAGCTCTGCTCAGCGTAATGCAAAGTATAGACTTACCTAAATCAACAACATGGATAAGAAGCGTGTCACCGCTGATTACTCCGAATAATAGCCTAAAACACTGCATTATTGAGCACAGCGGGGCACGAGCATTACGGCAATTATTAAATGAAACACACTTTAAAACAAATGCGGCATTTGCCGGTGTTTATTCATTGTCACCACATGAAGCCTTTAGAACTTTAGTACAATACTGGCTTAACATGTTGCCTGATAAAGGACTGATCATGTGTCACCCAGGTTTTTTTGGCAAAACACAGAAAGAAAATGAAACGATAGAGCATGAGCAGGCACGCCAGAATGAGTATGATTATCTATCAAGCAGTCTATTTGTTGATGACTGCCGCAGCGCTGGCGTTGAACTAAGCGCAAGTCAACTATAACCAAAGCAAACCCAGGGGTGCTGCGGGGCTTACCTGGTTAAAGTATATACTACTTTTATTTATTTACGCTTGTGCAGCCTTTAGCTTATAAGGCTGGTCTTTGCTCTGACTGAGATCGTCTGTTATCAAAGTAAATAGATCTTTAGGGTTCGATAGGTCAGGAATTAAATCAACCTGCTCACCCTCTTTAAGCTTTTTACTCAAAGAGTAGAGATAATGAAGCGCTGAAAAATCTTCAAGAGCAAAACCTACGGAATCAAAAACGGTTAACTGCTGCTGGCTCTCTCTGCCGCCTTCTCCCGAAGCGATGACTTTCCATAAATCATTGACAGCATGCTCCGCTGGCAACTGCTGGATATCTCCTTCAATACGTGTTTGAGGCTCATATTCTACAAATACTTTTGCCTGCTTCAGAATATCAACGTGCAGCTCTGTCTTACCCGGACAGTCACCACCAATAGCATTAATGTGCATTCCTGGCTCAATCATATCGGGCGTTAAAATTGTTGCCCAAGCTTTATCTGCTGTACAAGTTGTGACGATATCAGCGCCTTGAACAGCTTCCTTCGTAGAAGCTGCTTGAATCACGGTAATCTCAGGAAAGCCTTTCAGATGATTAGCCAATTTATCCATTGCTTTCCGGTCTATATCAAAAATCCTTATTTCATTAATGCCCATTAAATAATGAAAAGCAATGGACTGAAACTCACTTTGTGCACCGCTACCAATCATCGCCATGACACGGCTATCTTTTCTGGCAACAGCTTTTGCAGCCATCACTGATGTAGCGGCTGTTCGAAAAGCAGTTGTCAGCGTTAACTCTGCAAGTAAATCAGGATACCCCGTTTCAACCTGAGCTAATGCACCAAAAGCCATTACCGTACTCAAACCTTTGGTGGTATTAATCGGGTGGCCATTAACATACTTAAAACCATAAGATGTCTCATCAGCAATAGGCATTAACTCAATAACACCAACATCACTGTGACTGGCCAGTCTAGGGCACTTATCAAACTGCTCCCAACGTTTAAAGTCTGAGCAGAGCTGTGCCTCTAAACCTGCAAAAAACTCGGCCAAGCCTATTTTGCTGACCATTCTTTTTATGCAATGTATATCGATAAACGTTGTCATTGTATTACCTCTTGCAACACAACATTAATTTACTAAATTAAGAGCGCTGTAGTATATGACAGATTATTTTGTATTGCATACTTACCTGATGTGTGACTTTTAATAATCTAGCCAGAAAGGCATGACTACCGCCTAAAATAGAAGTGCGAACCACTATCCAGACGGTATCGGTCATGCCTGTAGAAGAGTTTATCATCAATA
>JAQYUY010000105.1:2734-40113 GCA_028728195.1 Endozoicomonas sp. (ex Botrylloides leachii) | reverse complement strand
GGTAAAACTGTTCGCGAGGTTCCCTATTATGGGACTGAGTGGGGAGATATTTTGAATGATCTTCAGGAAGAGTATTCAAAGCTGCCTTGGGATGAATACGAAAAAGAAGACAAGGATAGTTAGGTGTAGTGATGTAATTACTGAGGGAAACTGACGGGCTAATTACCATGGGACTTTGTCGCTCCAGCATAATAGCCCGTCAGCTTCCTTTGGTAATCACACCACTATATTTTAGCCTATTGCTGTTGATGCCAACGTATTACAGTTCAGTCTCTACCAAATTGACTGCCTTAATGAGTATCTCAATACCTGCGCCATCTTTATGTGCATTTTCACTGATATAACGGCGGTATTTTCGAGCCCCTTGAACGCCTTGATATAAGCCCAACATATGGCGGGTGATATGATGCAGGCAGGCTCCTTTAGCAAGCTGATGCTCAATGTAAGGCACCATTTTTTCAATGACTTGTCTTCGCTGAATCAGAGGCTGCACTGAACTATATAAACGGTTATCTACTTCTGCCAGTAGATAAGGGTTCTGGTAGGCTTCTCGTCCTAGCATAACACCGTCAAGTTTCAGCATATGATAACTAATCTCATCAAATGATTTAATGCCGCCATTGATAATAATTTCTAAGCTAGGGAAATCCTTCTTCAATTGATAAACCCACTCAGGCTTTAGAGGAGGTATTTCTCTGTTTTGCTTAGGTGATAACCCTGTAAGCACAGCTATTCGTGCATGTACGATAAATGTTTCACAGCCGGCTTCAGCAACGCGGCCGACAAAGTTGGCCAGCTTGTCATAAGACGCCTGAGGGCTAATGCCAATCCGGTGTTTGACTGTCACAGGGATATCAACAACGGATTTCATTGCAGCTACAGCTGTTGCAACAGTATCTGGCTCAGCCATCAGGCATGCACCGATTCGGCCGTTTTGAACGCGACCACTGGGACAGCCTACATTAAGATTAACTTCTTGATACCCCCATGCCTGAGCGTAGCGAGCACAGCGAGCAAGGCTTTTAGCATTATGGCCGCCAAGTTGAAGCGACAAAGGATATTCATCAATATTGTGTTGTAAAAACTGCTCATGATCACCATAGATGAGCGCACTACTGGTCACCATTTCTGTATATAGCAACGCTTTTTTCGATAGTTGGCGATGGAAATACCGACAGTGGCGATCCGTCCAATCCATCATGGGCGCAACAGAAAAGAGCCTATTTAATTTTTTTTCCGATTTAAGTGTATTTTGTGCGTTTTCAGCCATTACTACGTTTCAATAAATTTGTATGGCTTAATTTTACCATGTTTTTTAGATATTGGTGCCCCTTATGAGTGCTCTATAACCTTAGTCAAACTATGCTTATTAACCGGCAGGTACAGCTGCTTAGTCTGCCATTAGGTAGAACTTTATGAGCAATTCAAGGTCAAAATAAGACAAAGCGATGTAAGTAAAGAGATAGGTATGCAAATTATAGTAGAAACGTCCCATTTAATGGTTCGAACATGGCAAGAGCAAGATCTGGCCAGTTATGCTGTTATCGTGGGCGATGAAAATGCAACCAAGCTGAAAGTTTTTGGTTCTGAAACACCGCAATGCCGTGCAGAAACAGAGTTATGGCGTTATCAGCTTGAGCAGGATAAACAAGGCTGGTCAAGGTGGGCTGTTATCCATAAGGGCAGTCAACAGCTCATCGGTTACTGCGGGTTTTCTCGTTATCTCAATGAGATCGAAATTAACTGGCGGTTCTTGCCTGAATACCGTTGTAAGTTAATTACTATTGAGATTATAGAAGCAGTTGTTCATGTTGGGTTCAACCAGTTTGGATTCAATAAAATTATCTCTTTCACAAGCCCATCGAACCATCGTACGCTGGATGTTATGAAGCAAGTAGGCATGACACTTGATCGTATAGAAGGGTGGGGACAATGCTCAGCCCTTTGTTACAGTCTCTGCAGTTAGTAGCACGGCTTTACTCTACAGAGTGTTCAATAAGTATGCTATATCAAATCAATTTCAGCTACAGAAGGAAAAATATGGTTAGGTTTAAACGTAACATCTCCTATGTCTTCAGCTCTTGTAACACCTGAGAGCACCAATGCTGTCTCTAGTCCTGCCTGAACACCAGCTAGAATGTCTGTGCGCAAATTATCACCAATAATTAGAGTGGTTTCTGAGTGAGCGCCCATCTGGTTAAGCGCAGCTCGAATAATCCAAGCGCTAGGTTTGCCAACATAAAACGGCTCTTTACCCGTAATGCGTTCAATTGGTGCACACAATGCCCCACAAGCCGGTGAAAAATTAGGTCCGTGGGTGTCGGGGTTCGTACCAATAAATCGAGCGCCGTTGGCAACAAACCGCGCGGCCATTTTTATCATACCCCAGTTAAAGTTTTTCGTTTCTCCTACTACTACAAAATCAGGGTTGATATCAGTCATGGTAAAACCGGCATTATATAGCTCGTGTATTAATGCACCTTCACCAATCACAAAGGCTTTTTGTCCTTCTTGTCGTTTAAGGAATTCTGCTGTTGCCATGGCTGAGGTAAAAAATAAGTTATCGGGAATATTAATACCCGCAGCAGCAAAGCGATTTTGTAAATCTTTAGGGGTTTGTGAGGGATAATTGGTTAACATGAGCAGTGGGATATCACGCTCAAGCAGGCTGTGTATAAAATCATCTGCCCCGGGTATAGGCTTATTGTCACGCAGAATTACACCATCAATATCACAGATAACACTCTTTATATGCATTTTCTTTCTGTCGTCGGTCATCGCTTTATCCGTTTATTATGGGCTAAATAGTTTTCAGTATAACTAAAGAGCAACTGTTATATGCGTTTTCTTTCTTACGTTCTAGACTCATGACTATTTTCAATGGCTGCGAGTTCACACCCTTTTTTAAGAGTTATTTCTAGTTGCATCTAAATTTTAGGCACAGCTACGGTGCGGTACCAGCGATCTATATCACGGTTTTTCTCTTGTATATTATTTTTACGGATCGTCCATCAAGAGGGTTTCTTAGCGGGAGGCTATACTTCTTGCTAGTTAGGTACAAGAACCTTTGTCTCTATAGAGCATTTGTCAGATAAAGTAAAATAACCTATTGAGAAGTACTTGCAACAGACTGATGCACTGGCCAATCATTGGGGTTCAGTTCTATAGCGCTTTGAGTCATTAGACAATAATAGATAGAGATTTTATGCTGATAGCATCATCAAAGAGTTTTATATGTAGTTATGCCAGAGTTACCTGAAGTAGAAACAACCCTAAGGGGTATCACCCCTCATATTATAGGACATCCATTTAGAGAAGTCGTTGTTCGTCAGAAGCAGTTGCGTTGGCCGATTCCCGATAATCTTAATGAACTACTTGCAGGGTATACAATCCATCAGATACGGCGTAGGGCAAAATATTTGTTGTTGGAAACGAAAAATGGCTCACTGATTATCCATCTTGGCATGTCCGGTTGTTTGCGAATTGTTGATCCGTCAGACCTACCTGTTGAAAAACATGACCATGTGGACTTCGTGGTATCAGATAGTCTATCCATGAGATATACCGATCCTCGTCGATTTGGCGCGATTTTATGGACAAGCAAACCCGCTATTGAGCACAAACTGCTCGAGGCGCTAGGTCCAGAACCTCTCACCGATGACTTTAGCGGCGAGGGGTTATTTATGCTATCGCGCGGACGAAAGCAAGCAATTAAGCATTTTATTATGGATAATCATATTGTTGTTGGCGTTGGTAATATCTACGCTAATGAAGCACTCTTTAAGGCAGGAATCAGACCTGATCGTTCCTCTGGAAGCCTAAGCTATAAACGTTATCAGCTGCTTGTAGATGCGATAAAAGAAACCTTGGCACAAGCTATAGAGCAGGGCGGCACCACATTAAAAGACTTTGTTGGTGGCGACAGCAAACCCGGCTATTTCAAACAAAAGCTTACTGTTTATGGACGTAAAGGGAAGCCTTGCAAAAGGTGTAACAATATAATTGTGGAGATAAGGCAAAGAAACCGAGCAACTTTTTTCTGCAATTACTGCCAAGGATGATAACGATACTATGCATCAACATATAGCTAAAAAAACGTTTAGGACCTATCTTGGGCGATTCATGCAGTGGATACTGGGGGGATGGTCTATAAAAGGTCAGCGTCCTGAGCCAGATAAATACGTGGTAGTTGTCGCCCATCACACATCAAACTGGGATTTTTTTATAGCGCTCAGTGCTAAATTTATTTTAGAACTACGCACTTGCTTCTTTGGTAAACATACTTTATTTATAGGCCCATTTGGCTGGATTATGCGCATTCTAGGCGGTATTCCTATTAAGCGCAGTGGGAGCAAAAACCGAGTAGATCAAATTATAAAGGCTATTCGCGAAAGCGATCAATTTATTTTGGCACTTACACCAGAAGGTACTCGGTCAAAGGTGAAAAAATGGAAAACTGGTTTTTATTATATTGCACATGGAGCAGGGGTTCCCATCATTCCTGCAGCGCTTGATTTTAAAAACAAAGAGTTTGTGATTGGCCAACCGTTTTTTACAACAGGCAATATATCAGAAGACATGAAGGCTCTTCATCGATTTTTTGCCCCTTATCAGCCAAAATACCCCGAACTATCTTGCCAAGGTGAGCTAGAAGAGTTCATCAACAAGTGATAATTACGTTATTTAAATGTTAGGTAATGATTTAAACCCGTTGATAGTGCTCACGGCATATTTCATGCAGTACCTATTAGGTATCTACTCTGCATTTTACGGTACGAGTGATAAGACAAGTCTAGACATCAAGCGTTAAAGCTCTTAGACTCGCGCCGTTGGTTGGGGTGTTACCTGTTGCAAAGCAAGGTGAGGTAACTGAGACAGTCATAGCTGAACCCATTGAACCTGATCCAGATGATGCTGGCGTAGGAAACCGACCGACACATCAGAGTTTACTTTTAATATACTCTGAGAGTGCTTTGTCTACTCTTTTCTTGCCACTGAGCAAAGTCGTTGACTGAACTTGTAAGTGAATGTCAACCATTCTTCATCTGGGTATTTCATACCTGTCTCAACTATTTTAAGGCAACTTATCATTTAAGAACGCACAAAAAACGTCAAGCAGCCCTAATACCTTATTTCTTTATTGTACTGGAGTGTTTTTTTATTATGTCTCCCATTGCATTGACGATAGCAGGCTCAGATAGCGGCGGTGGTGCCGGTATTCAGGCAGATATTAAAACCTTCTCGGCTCTTGGTGTTTATGGTTGTAGTGTCATTACGGCGTTGACCGCACAAAATACACTTGGCGTGCAGGGAGTCTTTGATATTGATCCTGCTTTTGTCGCACGACAAATTGATTCTGTTTTGTCAGATATTGCGGTAGATGCTGTAAAAATCGGCATGTTAAGCAACCAAGAGATTATCGAGAATGTTTCTAAGCTTATCGAACGCTATCAACCGCACTACCTAGTTGTTGATCCTGTCATGGTGGCAACCAGTGGTGACGAACTTTTAAAGCAGCAAGCGATTGATAGTCTAAAAAAACTGATCATTCCAAAAGCCAATATTATCACGCCTAATTTACCGGAGGCGTTGGTATTGCTTGATTGTTCTGCGCCTAAAACATTGGATGATATGTATCATCTTATGGACCCGCTTATGGCACTAGGAGCGAAAACAGTGTTACTAAAAGGTGGGCACCTTGCTGGTGATAGCGCCATTGATTTATTCCATGATGGTAATACTGTTCATTTATTTAAATCACCACGGATAAAAACCGGTAATACCCATGGCACTGGTTGCACTTTATCATCAGCAATTACCGCATTGTTGGCAAAAGGCTATACCTTGACGGAAGCGGTCAGTGCGGGGAAAGATTATATTACAGAAACCATTTTACACGGTACTGAGCTTAATATTGGTCAAGGCTCCGGTCCTGTTAATCACTTTTACCGGAACAGTTAACCCATGTTTGATGTCGTGGTCAGTAATGCTGGATTAGCCTATGGTAAGCACCGTATTTTTACTGGATTAAATTTTGTCTTGAAAGGTGGTCATTGGACCTGCCTTTTAGGTGGCAGTGGCGTTGGTAAAACCAGTTTATTGCGTTTTATTGCAGGGCTACATATCGGAGAGGGTGTAGAAACAGAAGGTGGGGCTTACTGTCAGGATGGTTCTTTGCTTAAAGGGCGAATAGCTTGGATGGCTCAACAAGATCTTCTGCTCCCATGGTATAGCGTACTTGATAACATTACATTAGGAGCAAAGCTGCGCACATCATTTTTTAGAAAAAACAAGCTAAGTTTGGCTGCAAAAGATAAGGCTTATATGATCTTAAAGCGTGTAGGGCTTGAGGATAAGGCAAATACACTGCCTCAAAACCTATCTGGTGGGCAACGCCAGCGGGTTGCACTCGCTCGCACATTAATGGAAAACCGTCCCGTGGTGCTCATGGACGAACCCTTTAGTGCTTTAGATGCCATTACGCGACTGAACCTACAAGATCTGGCTTGCGAACTTCTAGCGAATAAAACCGTGCTGTTAATTACTCATGACCCTTTGGAAGCTCTCAGACTAGGACATCAGGTTTATCATTTACAAGGACATCCCGCTAGGCTCACTGATGCCATAGAACCATTAGGTGATACCCCTCGTTCATTAGACGATAAATATTTAATGAGTTTGCAGGGGAAGTTGTTAGACCGTTTGCGTTCAGAAGTGCATACTTTCAGAGATTAAAAATGATAAAAGAGTGTTTTAAGCCGCTAGTGGTTATTGTTGGACTTCTACTTATATGGCAAGCCATTGTTATTGTATTTCAACTGCCTTCTTATATTCTGCCTGGCCCAGATAAAATATTGCTAAGTTTTTATAGAGATGCTGATCTACTTTGGCAAAATACACTTATTACCTTGGAGGAAATGATTCTGGGCTTAACTCTCGGTGTTATAGCTGGTATAGGGCTTGCCATAATACTGGTTTATTTTACATCGATTCGCCCTTGGTTGCTTCCCATTCTTGTTATTACTCAGGCGGTGCCAACTTTTGCTATGGCGCCAATTATTATGCTCTGGTGTGGTTATGGCTTAGCTTCAAAAGTTGTTATGACGGCTCTGATGATTTTTTTTCCAGTGGCTACTTGCTGCTATGACGGTCTTCGGCACACCCACAAAGACTGGCTAGATATGGCTCAAACAATGGGAGCAGACCATTACGCTGTAATGAAGCATATTCGCTGGCCCTCGGCTTTACCTGTGCTAGCTTCAGGGTTGAGAGTTGCTGTCGTTATTGCACCTATAGGCGCCGTAATTGGCGAGTGGGTAGGCTCCAGTGCAGGTTTGGGTTATATGATGTTACAAGCTAATGCACGCTTGTGGGTTGATCAAATGTTTGCTGCTTTATCCGTTTTGGCATTCTGTTCAGTGAGCCTTTATTTCTTGACTGACTACTTGATGAAAAAGCTCATTCCCTGGCAACAGGCAACTACTCACTCCGACAGCCTATAGAGTCATGAAAGGCGCTTCACCTATGATGAAAAAACTAAAACTGCTTATTGGACTGATATGCCTATTTCCTGTTTATGCAATGGCAGAAACATCCACCGCTATGCACCCTGAAAAACCTGAGATAAAAACATTGACACTGATGTTAGACTGGTTTGTTAACCCGGATCATGGCCCTATCATTATTGCCCAGCAAAAAGGTTATTTTAAAGAGGAGGGCGTAAAAATAACAATAGAAGAGCCTGCTGATCCTAGCTTGCCACCTAAACTGGTTGCAGCGGGTAAGGTTGATCTTGCTGTTTATTATCAGCCCAGCCTATTAGAGGGGATAGCGAGGGGGCTGCCTCTTGCATGGGCAGGCACACTGATTGATCACCCACTTGATGGTATTATTGTACTTGCTAATGGCCCTATTAAATCCTTGAAGGATTTAAAAGGAAAAAAAATAGGCATGAGTAATTCATCTGACCAATTCCCACAGCTGGATGCTATTTTTAAGCCTTATGGATTTAGCTCCAAAGATGTAACACTTGTAAATGTTGGCTGGAATCTGTCCAGTGCACTGATGAGTGGCCAGGTTGATGCCATCAGTGGTGGTTACCGCAATTTTGAACTTAATGTTTTATCATTACATGGTAAAAAAGGAAGGATGTTTTTTTATGAAAAAAATGGCGTTCCTTTTTATGATGAATTAATTTTTATTACTAACAGTAAACACCATGATGTAGAAGCTATTCGTCGTTTTTTACGGGCTATTAAGCGTGCAAGTGATTATATCGTAAATCATCCAGAAGCTTCTTGGAACGTATTCAAGTCTTATAATCCTCGACAGTTGGATAATACGCTTAATCATTTGGCTTGGAAGGATACGGTTGAATATTTTGCCACAGAACCGGCTGCGGAAAATGTAGAACGCTACGAACGTTACGCCCAATTTTTAAAGCAGCACAGGGATATTGGTAAAACGTTGCGGGCAAAAGATATGATGATTGGGCTGTAGCTTTTTAGCGGCTATTCGCAAAAGGTCATGAGGCAACCTATTAATATTGCCTATTAGGAAAGAAGGAATAGTGCGATGACATTGAACTATCAATCTGTTTTATTAAAAGGACAAGCGTATATTGGGGGAAAATGGAGATCAGGAAATGCCTATTATCCGGTACTGAATCCAGCAAATGGTGAGGAAATAATAAAAGTACCAGATTTAGAGGCAAAGGATGTCAATATAGCAGTTAATGCCGCTGAGCAAGCACTAAAAAGCTGGGGCAAGGTGCCAGCAAAAGAACGTGCCGCATTAATGAAACGATGGCATCAGCTTATTTTAAATAACCTAGATGAGCTAGCAGGCATTATTACCGCGGAACAAGGTAAACCACTGGCAGCGGCCAAAGATGAAATACTTTATGGTGCTTCTTTCATTGAATGGTTTGCAGAGGAGGGTAAGCGAGCCTATGGGGATATTATCCCTGCAGCTAAGTCCAGTCAGAGAATATTAGTTAGTAAAGAACCTGTGGGTGTTGTTGGCGCTATTACGCCATGGAACTTTCCTAATGCCATGGTTGCACGTAAGGTGGCACCGGCTTTAGCAGCAGGATGTACAGTCGTACTCAAGCCAGCAGAAGATACACCCTTATCAGCATTAGCAATGGCTGTACTTGCCGAACAAGCTGGACTACCTGCTGGCGTGTTCAATATTATCACTACTGCTTGTCCTGCTGATATTGGGGTGGCGCTTACTCAGCACTCTGTTGTGAGGAAACTGTCTTTTACTGGGTCTACCGCTACCGGTAAGATCTTGCTACGCCAGTGTTCAGAAACTGTAAAAAAAGTATCTATGGAGTTGGGTGGTAATGCGCCTTTTATTGTTTTTGATGATGCCTGTATTGATCGTGCTGTTGAAGGAGCTATTGCAGCCAAGTTTCGTAATACCGGTCAGGCTTGCATTTGTGCCAATCGAATTTTTGTCCAAGAAGGTTGTTATGATGAGTTCCTTGAAAAGTTTACTAAAGCTGTATCTATTCTGAAGGTAGGCTCAGGCTTTGATGAAGGGATTGATTTAGGCCCGCTGATTAATCAATCTGCAATTGATAAAATTGATGCTTTAGTCAATGATGCTAAATCAAAACATGGCATTATTCTCAAAGGAGGCAAGTCACATGCCCTTGGAGGGCTTTTTTATAGCCCTACGGTAATTGGAAATGCCTCGATAGACATGCGCTGCTTTCAGGAAGAGATTTTTGGCCCTATTGCCCCTATATTTCGTTTTAAAGATGAAAAAGAGGTAATTGCAATGGCTAATGATACGAAATACGGACTGGCAGCCTATTTCTATGCTAATGATCTTGCCCGTGCATTTAGGGTTGCTGAAGCGCTAGAATATGGCATGGTAGCTATTAATGAAGGCAGTTTATCAATGGAAACTGCGCCGTTTGGAGGTTACAAGGAGTCTGGCATAGGGAGAGAGGGTTCAAAATATGGCTTGGATGATTATCTTGAAATAAAATATATTTTATTGGGCGGGATCGAGGTTTAAACCTAACATGAGTAGTTCATAAGCGCAGCCGCTCTGGGTAGCCAGACAGCGTCATAATATGTCGTTATTCTCATCATTTAACCAGCTTTCCAAAATAATCTGAGCAGCCATGCTATCAACAGGTTTAGATTTGTAATGGCCATGGTGGCCAAGTTTTCCTGCCCACTCCTTTGCCTCAAAGGATGTTAGCCGCTCATCGGCTTCATAACATGTCAGGTTAAAGCGACCTTGTATTCTTTTGCCGAATTTACGTGATCGCCGAGACATCTCAGATTCAGACCCATCCATATTGAAGGGAATACCTACGACAACTGCATCAGGTTTCCATTGTTCAATTAGCACAGCAACCTGATACCAATCAGGTGTACCATTTTTTGCTTTTAGCGGTGGCAATGCAGTAGCTGTTCTGGTAATGCTTTGGCCGATAGCCACGCCAATATTGGTGATGCCAAAATCAAAAGCCAGCAAGGTATTAATGTTCATGGGTCGCCATTAAAAAATATTTAGTTTGCATATGATTTCACCCTTGGCTAAACACTGCATCAGCTTCCTTTAGTCGAAGGTTTTGAGTATAGCTGATTGGTTAGGCGTGCCCAATTTGATCTGAAATCAAAGCCAAATCAACACCCATGCTAGATGCAGCCTGACTCAGACGTAAATGAATGGGTATATCAAAAATAATAGCTGGGTCGGCTTGACAATTTAACCATGCATTATCCGCCAGTTCTTGCTCTAGCTGCCCTGCTCCCCAACCGGCGTAACCTAAAGCAACTAAAAAGTGCTCAGGTCCTTGCTTTTTAGATATAGCAACAAGGATATCCTTAGATGTAGTCAACTGTAATCCGTCACAAATCTGAAGGCAGGCATTCCAGCTTTTTTCATTGCTATTGAGTACAAAGCCTCGCCCCATTGCAATAGGACCACCAGAATATACTATATTCTCCACAATATTATCTGCATAGCCCTGATCAAGGCTCGCTTGGCGAAGTACTTCGCCTAACATCAGGTTGGTTGGGCGATTAACGATAATACCAAAAGCTCCTTCTGGCGTATGTTCACATATGATTGTTAGCGAGGAGCCAAAAGAAGACTTCGCCACTTTCGGCATGGGAATCAAAAAATGGCTTTTTAGGCTAGTGAATGATGATGTTTTCATAAAATCAGTATTGAGTTAAAACCTAAAATAGGCAAATTACCTGACGCTACTATTTCACACGCTGCTGCTACTTTTGGCGGAAAAGCGGATAGCGCATGTGTAAAATAGTAGGTGAGTGCTGCTTTTAACTGCAAGCTGTTTTATATGAAACAGAAAGGGTTAAACTATTGACCAAAGCGATCTGGCTCAGGCGGTTTGTTGCCAACAATACCGTCAATAGCTTCCAGCATAGCGGGTGTTATGCGCTCAATCACGTGTATTGCCTTTAAGTTGTCCTTCAGCTGGGATAGGCGCGATGCTCCTGAAATTACGGTACTGACATGTGAGTTTTTTAGGCACCACGCTAATGACAGATGAGTTAGACTGATGCCATTGTCTTCTGCTAATTGGGTAAGTTGCTGAATTTTTCTTTGATTTATTTGGCCTTCATTGCTATCCCAACGCTCTTTTAGCCATTCGTAGCCAGGCAATGTCAGCCGAGATTCGGCTGGAATACCCTTGTTGTATTTACCTGTCAGCAATCCGCTAGCCAGTGGTGACCAGATTGTTGTGCCCATTCCATAGTGTTCATAAAGAGGACGATACTCTGCCTCAACACGTTCTCTATGTAGCAAATTGTATTGAGGTTGCTCCATGGTAGGAGGTGTCAGGTTATGTGCTGCTGCAACAGCATGTGCTTCGGTTATTTGTTGTGCTGACCATTCGCTTGTGCCCCAGTATAAAATTTTCCCTTGCTGAACCAGATTATGCATTGCACGCACCGTTTCAGTAATGGGTGTATCAATATCGGGGCGATGACAAAAAAATAGATCAAGATAATCTATTTTTAGGCGAATTAACGCAGCATCACAGGCATCACGAATATGTTTTGCACTTAACCCTAGTTGCGTGGGCTTACTGCCGCCCCAAAAAACTTTTGATGAAATAACAAATGTATCTCTGGGTAACCCAAGCGTTTCGATAGCGCTGCCCATTATTTCTTCTGATTTACCCGCTTCATAACCTTCTGCATTATCAAAAAAATTGACGCCGGAATCATAAGCGCACTGCAATAGCGCCTTTGCATCGGAAACGTCAACCTGTTTTCCAAAAGTAACCCAAGAGCCAAGAGAAATAGCTGAAAGCTTGAGACCTGAGTTTCCGAGTTGGCGATATTTCATATAATCCTCAATTATTTGCAATAACCGTATAGGAAAAGTGGCTCATTAACAGTTAATATTGGGCCGCTAACTTTTCTTCAATTTTGTCTATTAGCATGGCGCCGATATTAAGATCAAACTGGTTATTTAATTCACGAATACAGGTAGGTGAGGTAACATTGATTTCCGTGAGGTAATTACCGATCACATCAAGACCTACAAACAGTAATCCTTTTTCTTTTAACACAGGACCTACCTGAGCGGCAATCCAACGGTCGCGTTCAGAGAGTGGTTGTCCAATGCCATTGCCTCCAGCTGCAATATTACCGCGAAACTCTCCTGCTGCAGGAATTCTTGCTAGCGCATAAGGTATGGGTTCACCGTCAATCATTAAAATACGCTTGTCGCCTAGAGTAATGTCAGGAATAAATTTTTGTACCATCACTTGGCGCTGGCCATAATCAGTCAGTGTTTCAATAATAACGCTAAGATTAGGATCGTTAGGGTAAGATTTGAAAATGGACGTACCGCCCATGCCATCGAGCGGTTTTAGCACTATCTTTTCGTGTTCTTGAGCAAAAGCTCGAATCCGTTGTGCATCTCTGGACACAATGACTGGCGGTGTGCATTGAGGAAAGAGAGTAGCAAAGTATTTTTCATTACAGTCTCGAATACTTTGTGGTTTGTTAACCACGAGCGTGCCTTCCGTTTCTGCTTGCTCCAAGATATAGGTACTGTAAATATATTCCATGTCGAAAGGAGGGTCTTTTCGTATAAGGATAACATCCAGCTCAGCGAGTTCCATTTCTTGGCGTGAACCTAAATTATACCAACCATTCGGGTTTGCTTTAACTGAAAGTCGCCGAGTACTACCGTAGGCCTTTCCATTCCACTGATAAAGGTCTGCTTGTTCCATATAAAAAAGCGACCAGTTTTTATTGCTGGCAGCTAGTAATAATGCAAGAGAGCTATCCTTTTTGTAGTTGATGGCACTGATAGGATCCATCACTATACCCAGTTTAAGTGTCATAGTGCACCTGAGAAGGTTTTGTTTGTTGTTTATCAAGTAAACCGTTTCGCTTGTTATACCTATCAAATACTCCAAGCACAACATGAGCATAGTTAGTGGCCTTAAAGCTCAAAATGCTTCAAAGTAGTATTTGAGGCATTAATAGCTCTAACATAAGAAGGATGTATCACATGCGATGGATGTTAATTTACCTTGCCTAATGCTTCACCCATTTTGATGCAATGGCCGGCTTGCCAATGGGGAAGCCATTCAACTTGATTTTTGCCAAACAGAACAATGGCTGTTGAACCCATTTTAAATCGTCCCAGCTCATCACCGCGCTGTAACACAATGCTTTCGTGTTGATTGGCATTATAATCAACCGATTTTACTTCTCTTTTGTGTGGAGTGATTTGGCCAGCCCACACGGTTTCGATGCTAGCAACAATGATGGCACCGACCAAAATAACTGCCATCGGCCCATGTGCGGTATCAAAGAAGTTAACTACACGTTCATTTCTTGCAAATAGGTGAGGTATATTTTCAACCGTACCTTGATTGACAGAAAACAACCGGCCTGGCACATGGATCATCTGACACAAGGTTCCAGTAGCAGGAATATGCACCCTATGATAGTCTCGCGGTGACAAATAAAGGGTAGCAAAGGTGCCGCCCATAAATTTACGGCTAAGGTCAACATCACCGCCGAGTAGTTCTATTAGACTGTAGTCATGGCCTTTTGCTTGAAATATACGGCCATTTTCAATAGCGCCAATCTGACTAATAGTTCCATCGGCAGGACTAATGATGGCTTGATCATCTTCAGGAAACGGGCGAGCACCTTCTTTCAATGAGCGCGTAAAAAAAGCATTGAAGTTAGCATAAGCCTCAATGCGTTCCTCCTCGGCCTCGCTCATATCCACATCAAAGCGATTGATGGCTGAACGAATCAGGCTATTTTTTAGCCAACTAATCTTGCTCTCGACAAAACAGTGTGCAGCTCTGGAAATTAAGTGATGAGGTAAAATATATTGAGCGTTGGCGAACAGTTTTGCTTTCACGGTAGTGGCTAGCCTCTGTATCATATCTGTAGATATAGACAACCGCATTGTAATAGAAGGTTGCGGCCTATGCACCTGAAATTCAAGCATTAAGGACAAGGTGCAAGTTTTTTCTAGCGGTAAACAACCATAGGTAGCCTTTAAAATTAAGTAGTAAAAGTAACAAATTAAACTTCAATGGGCGTATCACTGAGATTGCCCCACTCAGACCATGAACCATCATAGGCTTTTATATGCCGAAAGCCTAATGCCTTAGCAACAAGATAAGTAAAGCCAGATCGATGATGGCTTTGACAGTATGTAATTACGTTTTTTTCCTTGGTTATACCCAGCTCTGCCAGCTCTTTTGCTACATTTTTATGTATTCTATAGTTATCTTTGGAATCCATCGCGCGGGTCCACTCATAGTTAATAGCGCCGGGAATATGCCCCCCTCGCCGAGCAAAGATCTGCTCGCCACAGTATTCGGCCGGAGAGCGAGCATCCCAAATAACGGTATCAGGGCTATTGAGATTAGCTTCAATATAATCACGAGAAGCCCGTGCGCTGTTGTGAAGTGTTAACATTACCTGTGTTGGCTCTGGGGTATTTTCACCGCTTTCTAATGGCAAACCAGCTGCTATCCAGGCATGCAGACCTCCATTTATGTAGCTGTAGTTACTGTGGCCTATCATATCCAGTGTCCATATAAAACGCCCGGCCCAGCCTCCACCTTCATCGTCGTAAATAATTAAATGCTGATCTTTGCCTAAATAGCCTAAGCGGGAAAACAACGCTTCTAGCTGATTAAGTGAGGGTAGCTTGCCTGTGGCTGGTGGTATATTTGCTACCAGCTCCTCTGGTGCAATATTGACAGCAGTTGGAATATGGCATTGATGGTATAGTCGGCGTTGGGTTGTACCAATAATTAGTTCATTTTTTATTTTTTTATCGTGTCGTTGGTTGGGCTGAGCGCTTTCAATAACGAATTCATTTAAAGTAAGCATAATAAATAAAAGGAATACAATGATAGTTGACTATACTACACCTTCGGCTTGATTAAACCAACTTAACAATGAGATAGAGTGAAAATGAATAACAAGTTGTTTTATAGACTATTTTTTTTGTTCATCCCGCTTATTTTTTTTAAAAGTTCGATGGCATTATCTTCTAGTTTTAATGTCTATGTGGTTCAGCAAAATGATAATCTCAAATTGATTGCAGAGCAGCTAGACAGTCAACCGTGTGATAAAGAACCTATTACCGCCTCATTAAACATTGCAGATAACAGTAGTTATTTTGGTCATATTACAAATAGTATTTGTAAGAATTCGTTTCAGTATCTATTTCTTGAAGGGTGGGGAAAACTAAAATCAAAAATAGAGGGAAAGACGCAAGATCATGATATTAATATAAATAATTTGGTTATAGGTTTTGCTGGTTATTCTTACCAGTTTAGGCAAGATCGTGATGGGGAAGAAAGACAGAAGAGCGAAGATAAATTTAATAATTTTAAGCAGGTAGTTAGCTTAAATGTTGGCGTTAAAAAAGCAAATATACAGTTTATGGATGATGCTAAAATAGTGGGTCTTTCTGCTTTACGCTATCATGAACATGATCATGGAAAAGGAAATATAGTTTATGTTATTCATGCAACAACTATGGGTCAGCTTCTTAAGGTAACCAAAAAAAATGGTAAAGAATCTATTAATAGAGAAGAAGTTGACAGTATAGATGGAATAGAGGGTGGGCGCTTTGAAATAGGTGAAAGGGTGAGGAGTGAATTATTTCAAGAAGATGGTATTAGGGAAAATCAAGGTATAGAGACAAGTATGCTTCCTCTTAAAAATATGCTTTTGAAATACCCATGTATAGCAACACACTTAAATAATGCTAGCTTTGATAGCCGATTTGCAATGGGCATGGAGAAAAAGCTAGTGCCTAAAAATATATTAGGAAGCTATGTCCAGAAAATTTCCTGTGGCATTAAGCCAAATCCAAATAATTTCCCATCATCTCTAAATGATCAATGGGCTAGCGCTCAATCTGTTGCTGAATCTAAGCAAGAAATAGCTGAAAAAAACTTAATTAAATTAGTCAATGAAGCAATAGAAAAAGCTAAACAAGAAGAATGTCTACCCGTCTATGTTTTTTCTAATGATTACTATCCAGATGAAGCCAGTGATAAAAGCTTAAAGTATGCTGCTAGAGGTTATTTTAAATATAATGAAGTGGTTTTTATTGAAGGGAAAGAAGCAGTAGATGCTGTTTTATTGGCAGGTAAAAAGTTAGTAGAGGAACAACAAAATTTAAAAAGTACGGATGATAATAAAGAAATGCTGAATCTTTAATGTAGCCAGTAAAGATTTGCCCATTTGACCCTTTAAAGACATAGGGCATCTGTGGTTCTATCATCTTTAGTTATCTTTAACCTGCCTGAAGAGTTTTGCTTTGAGGCAGGTTGATCCTATTAATCACTCACTTTAAATAATATCAGGTTTATTTACTCAGCTTTTCATCTGTTCGTCTAAAAAATAAGGACTATGCCTTGCGAACAGACCCTAATCAGCATGCCACATAGCTTCAAGTACTGGATAATAAGGGTGCCCTGCTTTCGGTCGTCTCAAATGACTCCAATAAGCCATATTAATTATGTTAATATGCCATTTTGGGATAACATAGCATCCCCACAGCAGCACCCTATCTAAAGCCTTGGTTAGATGAACAACATCATCGTAATGAGTTGCCTGTTTAATACGTTCAACCAGCTCATCAACAGCAGGATTATTAACGCCGGCCACATTATTACTTGTCAGCTTATTAGCTGCCAAGCTGCTCCAGTTATTAACTTGTTCTGCCCCAGGGAAAGGCGAGTGAAAAAAATGCCAGCTGGCTATATCAAAATCAAAGTTTTTAATCCTTTTCCTATACTGACTAATATCAAGCACCTTAATTATCATCTTAATTCCAATATCGGCCAGATTTTTTTTAAAAGGGGCGACAATGCGCTCTTCAGCAGCAGAATCAACTAGTAGACTAAATACAAACGGTTTGCCCGTGTCTTTGTTTGTCATGACACCATTTCTTAATACCCAACCTACATGCTCTAACCGTTGAATAGCAGCATGTTTGCTATTCCGGTTATTACCCGATCCATTTGATACAGGTAAAATCGGCGCATGTGTAAATAATTCAGCAGGCAATACTTTTCGAAAAGGCTCTAAAATATTCAACTCTTCAGGCGAAGGAAGCCCCTGCGCTTTTAAAGGTGTATTTTCAAAAAAGCTGGTTGTTCTTTGATACTCCGAATATAAAAAATGCTTATTTATCCATTCAAAGTCAAATAATTCAAGCAAAGCCATTCTAACTTGTCGGTCTTTGAATAGTGCCTTGCGAGTATTAAATACAAATGCCTTCATACCTGGGGGGTGTATAAAAGGAGCAGTCTCTTTAATTACCTGAGCCTTTTTTGCAGCAGAAAAATTATAGTTTTGACGCCATGCTTTAACATCAAACTCATAACGAAAGTCATATAAGCCTGCACGGAAGGCTTCTATAGATGCATGGTTATCTCGATAATAATCAATTTTTACTGTATCAAAGTTATATAACCCTTTATGGGTAGGTAGATCAGCACCCCAATAATTTTTAACCCGCTCATAGACAATAGACCGACCAAGTTTTATTTTGCTAATTTTCATTGGACCACTTCCAACCGGAAGCTGAGTTAAGCCGGCATCAAACGACCGGCCTTGCCAAAAATGTTTAGCCATCACCGGCATAAAAGCAATGAATGCTAACAGTCTAATTCCCCTACCTGCGCCGAGTTGAAAAATGACACGATGAGCGCCATCAGCTTTAGCGCTAAGAACATCCCTGTAATTATTTTTAATAAAAGCAGACCCTGATGTTTTTAATAGGTTAAAAGTAAATACAACATCTTCTGCCGTCACTGGCTTATCATCATGAAAGCGAGCTTGGGGATTAAGATCAAATGCTACCCATTGCAAATCACTTGGATATTGAATATTTTTTGCTATTACAGGGTATAAAGTAACAGGTTCATCGACTGATCGGGTCATGAGTCGGTCATGTATCATATAGATACCTTCCGGCGGCCGACCTATAGCGCTATAAGGATTTAGCGTATCATAAGTACCAATAGCCGCCAGCCTCAAGACACCACCTTTTGGTGCATCAGGATTTACGTAAATAAAATGCTTAAAATCTTCAGGATAAGCGGGCTCCCCAATTAAAGAAAAGCTCTCCTGTGTGATGACTTTTGCTGTATCTTTTGCATACAGCAACCCAGAAATCACCAGTAGGAAAAAAGAAAGTGAAAACTGTCTAGGCTTTATTTTTATATGCATGCTAACGTGTAAAAGGTTCAATAGTTATCTTCCTATTGAATGCAAAATAGCTAAGCTTTTAGCTAGCTTATCTTATTAGTAACAAAGCGCTTTAACTGATAGTTCCTCTGAAACTATTCAGAAAAAAACGTGAACAGCTGCTAGGCATGTTCAGTATAGCTAGATTTAAGAAATAAGCTCAATTGACATTCTAATATGCACCTAGCAGGTAACCAGCCTACCAGCACTTTTCTTAGCATATATCGATCAAGAGCTATTTTTTATCGGGGGTTATCAATGCGCAAGTTCTATGATTGAACAAAATATGCATATAAATATACGTGCTAATTTGAACTATTAGAATGGAAAGCTGCCGTAATACAAGGTTTCCTATATAATTCATCTCAACTGAGTAAGAAGCACTTATCACAAGGCAAACCCTATGTTTGAGAATTTAACTGAGCGCCTGTCACATACATTAAAAAGCGTAACAGGCAAGGCTAAGCTTAGCGAAGAAAATATAAAAGAAACGCTCCGAGAAGTGCGTATGGCACTATTGGAGGCGGATGTCGCTCTCCCAGTTGTCCGTGAGTTTATCAAACGCATCAAGGAAAAAGCGGTAGGCCAGTCAGTGCAAGTGAGCCTTAACCCAGGACAAACCTTTGTCAAAATTGTTCAAAATGAACTGATCGAGGTGATGGGCTCTACCAATGACGAATTGAACCTTGCTACCCAACCTCCTGCAATTATCTTGATGGCAGGACTTCAAGGTGCAGGTAAGACAACCTCTGCGGTTAAACTGGGTAAATGGCTAAAAGAACGCCAGAAAAAATCGGTTATGGTGGTTAGTGCTGACGTTTACCGTCCAGCAGCTATTAAACAGCTAGAAACGCTGGCCAATGAAACAGGGTTGCATTTTTTTCCATCCTATACTGACCAAAAACCTGTAGATATCGTCTCTCGTGCTATACGTGAAACCAAAATAAAACATGCCGATGTACTGATTGTTGATACGGCAGGTCGCCTGCACATTGATGAACAGATGATGGATGAAATCAAACAGTTACATCATGCCACTAATCCGATAGAGACCTTATTTGTTGTTGATGCCATGACGGGTCAAGATGCTGCTAATACAGCAAAGGTTTTTAATGATGCGCTCCCTCTGACAGGTGTTGTGCTAACCAAAGCAGATGGTGATGCTCGAGGCGGTGCTGCGCTTTCTGTACGCCATATTACCGGTAAGCCTATAAAATTTATGGGTACTGGTGAGAAAATAGATGCCCTTGAATCTTTCTATCCTGATCGTATAGCTTCCCGTATTCTCGGTATGGGCGATGTGTTGTCGCTAATCGAAGAAGCTGAGCTGAAGTTAGATAAGAAAAAAGCTGACAAACTTGCCAAGAAACTGAAAAAAGGCAAGGGCTTTGATCTGGAAGATTTTCGCGACCAGCTTCAGCAAATGAAAAAAATGGGCGGGCTATCTGGGGTCATGGATAAGTTGCCAGGCATGGGAGGCATGAGTCAACAGATGCCTGGGCAGATGGACAACAAGGTCTTTGCCCAAATGGAAGCTATCATTAATTCCATGACCAGAAAAGAGCGTGCTAACCCTGATATTATGAATGGTTCACGGAAAAAGCGTATAGCTGCTGGTTCCGGCACTAATATTCAAGATATTAACCGCCTTATTAAGCAACATAAGCAAATGAGCAAAATGATGAAAAAGGTCAGTAAAAAAGGCGGTATGGCAAAGTTAATGCGGGGCCTAGGCGGCATGAAAGGGCAAATGCCTAGCGGTATGGGTGGGATGCTATCGCCTGGTGCTAGTAAAAAATTTCCATTTTGATCTTATATCTATCGTGTTTTCTAACTACGCTACTGCGCTGACCACCCAACAGCAGCGCTGCGTTGGAACTCCTCGCAATAGCCCTGCTATTACTAGCCATTCTACCTTATTCTGGAGACCGGCTGCTCATGTTCATTGCGGTAGTTAGAAAAAAGGATTGGTATTAAGCTAAGGGATAAATCGCTTATTCATGAACATGTCCATGCTCTAGCTCATCTTTCGTTGCATTGCGCACATCAACTATTTCTACTTTAAAATGTAAATCTTCGCCCGCTAGTGGGTGATTAGCATCAACAATAATCTGATCATCATCAATTGCAGTAACTGTGACAATGCGAGGGCCAACAGCCGTATCAGCATGGAACTGGCTTCCCGTTTCTATCGGGTGACCTTCAAAATCAGCACGAGGAACTGGCTGCACTAACTCTTCATCATATTCACCATAAGCCTCAGCAGCTTCTACGCTGACCTCGACCTTGTCGCCTACCTGCTTGCCTGTTAGGGCTTTTTCTAGACCTTGTACAATATTGCCAATACCATGTATATAAGCGAGCGGCTCATGACCTTCAGAGCTATCAATTAGCTCACCTGCTTTATTTTTCAAGATATAATGCATTAGAACAACTTTGTTGTCTGCAATTTTCATTTGTTTGAATCTCCACATTTCTTAAGATGCCATGGTAATCTTAACCTTATGCCTTTGCTAGCATTAAGGTAACTTATTGCCTTTTAAGATATTACATCTTGCATTTTGGGTGCATTTGGGTTTTAAGCTATGCAATAGTGCGATTATGTTAAGAATAGTAGCTGCTTACCCTGCATCATCATCTGATGACACTATTGATGGAGTAATACGATAAATCATGATGAAGCAACGTTGTTCTTGGTGTTTAAGTGACCCTTTGTATATTAGCTATCATGATGACGAATGGGGTCGACCTTGCCATGATGACCATAAGCTATTTGAATTTCTTCTTCTCGAAGGAGCTCAAGCAGGTCTTAGTTGGTTGATAATCTTAAAAAAAAGAGAAGGCTACCGAAAAGCCTTTTGTCAGTTTGATGCTGAAAAAGTGGCTCGGTTTAATGCTAATGATATTGAGCGATTAATGAAAAACCCAGCTATTATTCGAAACCACCTTAAAATAAAAAGCGCTATAAAAAATGCCCAGGCTTTCCTTAAGCTTCAAGAACAGCACAACGGTTTTCATAACTTCCTCTGGCAGTTTGTTGATGGTTGCCCGATTATGCGCCAACCAAAAACGCTTTCAGCTATTCCAGCCTCCACACCAGAATCAGATCAACTTAGCAAAGCTCTAAAAAAGGCAGGCTGCTCTTTTTTTGGGAGTATCACTTGTTATGCCTATATGCAGGCTATGGGGCTAGTTAACGACCATATTTCGCAGTGTTTTTGCGTTAGTGAGAAATGCAAGACAAGTATATCTATATAACAAAATGACTCAGCTAGCCAATCTAGCCAATTATCACGAGGCTGCTAGGGAAATTCACTGCTCAGAGTTTAATGCCTAATAAGGCAAGACTAGTTTACTGCTTGCCTTTTTTATGGCTCCCCATCTTTAGAAACAATGGGGAATCATAGTATGATGCTATTTAGTGAGCAGCTAAAAATAGCGTTTTGAGGAAAATCTTACAAAGGAATAATATTTTCAGCCTGAGGCCCTTTTTGCCCTTGAGTAATCGTAAACTCAACACGCTGGCCTTCAGTCAGGGTACGGAAACCCTCAGATTTAATTTGACGGAAATGGGCAAATACATCAGGGCCATTTTCTTGAGCGATAAATCCAAAACCTTTCTCGTCGCTGAACCACTTAACGGTACCGGTAACAGTAGACATGTCTATTCCTGCTAATCAAAAGTTATTTCAAGCCTTATATATTATAAGGATAGTAAGTTAAAAGATATATTATAAGGACAGTGAGCTAAAAGTGTTGCTATGACTTATGAAGAACAGAACGAGGCACTACAGTGGAACATCGAAACGGTTTTGCATAAATAAAAACATACTTTCAAGCAAGCTTATTATATACATTTTTCTGCCATAGACAACGTTCACAATTGTCTAGATAGAATCTATGCATAATCAAGTCTGCCCCCGATAACAATAGCTACTAAACATGGCGCTATCACAGAAGTTGATTATGAGACTAGCAAAGGTTAACCCTTAAGGCAAATGCAGGGTTTTTATCTAAACTATCGCAGTAAGTATAAACAAAACTGGATCCAATCAAGTGGACAATAGCACTTACTCTCTACGACTTAATCGGTTAAAAGAGAGCTATTTTACTAAAAATAAGCTTGCTTTATTTAAATTGACTTCACTACTTTGGTCTGTGCTAGCGGGAATGCTAATACTCACTGAAGACACTTATGGTGCTGAAAATGTACATAAATCCCATGGTATCTCTCGCTTTGATCATCTGAAATATCCACCAGATTTTAAGCATTTTGACTATGTAAACCCTGATGCTCCAAAAGGCGGGTCTATTCGCTTATTTGCTCAGGGTACATTTGATTCCATGAACCCATATGGCATATCAGGAGTTACCCCAGCCCAGTCGCCAACCTTTAACTTTATGAAGTATGGGTTCACAGAGTTTAATGAACCATTAATGGTAGGGTCAGGTAACTATAGTCCTTCTGGAGATGAAATCAGTGCAGCCTATGGATTAATCGCTCAATCTGCTGAATATCCTGATAATAATCAATGGGTTATCTTTAATCTCAGGCCAGAAGCTCGCTTTCATGACCATCATCCTATTACAGCAGATGATGTGGTTTTTTCTTTTAACGAGCTCAGAAAAAAAGGCCACCCTCGCTACAAAATGCAATTGGAACCTATTGCTGCAGTGGAAAAATTGAATTCTCATCGAATAAAGTTTACCTTCAAAGAGCCAGGTCATCGTGGTCAATTACTTCGAGCGGCTGAGTTGCCTGTATTGCCTCAGCATTATTGGCAAAATAAAGCCATAGAAAAAACTACCTTTACCCCTCCTCTTAACAGTGGTCCTTATCAGGTAACCGATGTTAAACAAGGTCAATCCATTACCTTTACCCGAGTAAAAGACTATTGGGGAAAAGACCTAGCTGTAAACAAAGGGCGTTATAATTTCGATCAAGTCACAATTTATTTTTATCGAGACCTTCATGCTGCGTTCGAAGCGTTTAAAGCAGGCGGTCATGATATTCATCTTGAAATCATTGCAAAAAATTGGGCCACTGCCTACGATTTTTCTGCCATTAAATCCGGCCATATAAAAAAGAAAGAAATCCCCCATCAAATGGCATACGGCAGTAGTTTCTTTTTTTTCAATACCCGCAGAGCGTTGTTTAAAGATGAGCTTGTTCGCAGAGCATTAAGTTTGATGATGGATTTCCAATGGACTAACCATGTTATTTTTCACAATAGCTATAATCGTTCATCAAGCTACTTTCCTAACTCAATAATGGCCGCGCAAGATTTACCTGATCTCAGTGAGCTTAAGGTTTTATCCCCTTGGCGCAACAAGCTACCAGTAGCATTGTTTACAACCCCTTTTACAGTATCAGAAACTGATGGCAGTGGTTCTGTTCGGGCACAAATGCAACAAGCTATAAGCTTACTCAACAAGGCTGGCTGGCAGCATCGTAATAAGCGGCTGATTCATATTGAAAGTAATACTCCTTTCTCCTTTGAGTTTCTTGAAAAAAACCATGCCGTACACCGCTATGTGCTGCCATGGAAGAAAAATCTTGAGCTTATTGGTATTGAAATGAATTTACGGCGTATTGATATAAGCCAATATATCCAACGTGTAAGGAACCATGACTTTGACGTTATTGAGTACATTTTGCCCCAGACACTGGCCCCTGATCAGGAGGTTTATCGTTATTTCCATTCTAGCCAAGCATCTATACCTGGCAGCCAAAACCTTGCAGGTATCAATCATCCAGCTATTGATAGCATTGTTGAAGCCATACCAAAAGCAAAAACATTAAAGGAACTACAAGCGCTGGTTCATAGTCTTGATCGCATACTATTATGGAAGCATTATGGTGTACCTAAGTGGTATACGAAGACAATACGAGTGGCTTACAAAAATATCTTTGGGTGGCCTGAAAAAACACCTCAATTTGCTACACCTTTTAGCACCTGGTGGCAAAAAAAATTACCTGTCACTTCACCCTAGAAGAGGTAGTAATCTAGCTTAGATTTGATTTTTTTGATCTATTGTTTAATAGGTGTTTTTTAGCCTTTTTGAGGCATAGATTGAAACTACTCTAAGATGCTTAAAAACACATATATGCTCTTCTTTTATTCTTAGTGGGTTTGTATGGCTCAAGCAATTTTGTTGCAAGGAGCCACCTATTGCATAACCGTTGCCAAGAAGTCTCGATGATCCAACCCAGCTGAACCTTAATGCATGCATTTATCTGGCAGGTACATTCTAAACATCTTATTCTACAGTGCACTAGGGTATCTACGATACAATCTGAGTCGTCGAGATTAGTCATTTATTATTTTGAACTCAGGAAAAAGCTATATGGCATCAATACAACAAATGAGTACCAATAATCATAAAAAACCTACGGGCTTCATTGGCCTATTGGAACAGGTCCCTACGCCACTGGGTGGCTTGGCTTTGAGCATTGCGGGCCTTGGCGCAGCTTGGGCTCAGGTAATACCAGCATTAGCAACACCCCTGGAACTTATCACAGCTTTAACAGCTACGGTGCTAATTTTAAAAATTATTTTAAAATTTTTATTCCATCCGCAGCTGATAAAGAAAGAGCTTACACATCCCGTAATAGGTAGTGTAATGCCAGCCAGCATGATGGCAACCATGGTGATTTCATCGTCATTGCTGCCTTGGCTGGGTGAGTTTGCCAAGGTACTTTGGTTAGCAGCGACCATTTGCCATATTATTCTTTTTATGATTTTTGCATACTACCGTGCTCGTGAGTTTCAGCTTGAGCATATGGTGCCTAGTTGGTTTATTCCTTCTGTTGGTATTATTGTTGCGACTGTAACTAGTCAAGGTATGGGGCACGACCAGTGGGCGTATAGTCTTTTTATATTTGGTCTGACATGCTATTTCATAAAGTTACCAGCTATGCTCTATCGCTTAATTTTCAGGGATGTTCTACCGGTGACCGCCCTGCCAACATTTGCCATTATGGCTGCACCGGCAAGTCTGTCCCTTGCGGGTTATTTGACTATATCAAAGTATCCCAATCCATTATTGATTCTCATTTTGGCACAGATAGCTATTTTTATGACGTTCTTGGTTTATCTCGCTTTTTTGCGCTTGCTAAGATTGCCATTCTCACCGGGCTATGCTGCCTTTACGTTCCCAATGGTGATTGGTGCAACAGCCCTTATTAAATTAACTATTTGGCTACAAACTGAACAGCATCTCTGGCTAGCTGAACTGGTGAAGCACCTTAGCCATATTGAATTGGTCGTTGCTACGGTAATGGTTGTTTATGTTGCACTGCATTATTTTTTTTTCTATTTGTTAAAGCCGTTATTTAGGAAAAAACATTAATTTTTAATGTGTTAAATCCTAGAAAAATGAAAAACAGCTTTATAAGCTACCTCTCTTATATGCAGATACCAGTAGTGCTTAGAGAAAAGACCAATAAGGTAGAGATATACTTCTTTATCTAAGCGTTATCACAATATAACGGCCTAATCCAAATTTCGCTGCATTTTCTGGTAAACCATCTATTTTATTAAATGCCGGTTACAAAATTATGCACAGGCAACCATGCTAACAATCGGTATGACTGCCTATGAATATCAAAAATTGATGATATGGGATGCAATAGCGTAATAGGCATGTACGATGTGTGTCAAATTGTTCACAAAACCAATCAGCTTGTGTCGGCAAAAACACAGGTTCCATTTTTTTAAGATAACGCTGTAACTGTTATGGGAAGATCAACCTCTTTCGCCCGTTCTAACGTCCTAGAAAGTGCTCTTAGCTTATTTTGGCTAAGAGGGTTTTCTGCTGCCTCTCTACGCCAGCTAGAAAATACGACGGGTCTCAATCCAGGGAGTATTTATTATCACTTCACCAATAAAGAACAATTATTTTTAGCTGTTTTGCAGCACTATATTGACAGCCATCTTCATATGCGCATTAATAAAAACCTGTCTTCAGGTGATCCTATAACAGGGCTAAGACGATTCATCACATCCGGTTACCGGAATAGTCAGGAAAATATATATCGTAACTGCTGTTTCCTTGCCAGCACTTGCTCAGACCTTTGTCATTTACCACCACTCGCTGCCGAACTTATCAACAATGGTTTAGGCAGTATCCTGTCTGGTTTTAAGAGGCAACTAGCACGAGCCCTAAAGAATGAGCTGATCAGGGTTCAAGCCCCCTTAGACGAACTTGCCGAAGAGCTGTTACACCTTTATTTGAGCCTCCAATTGCTGGCAAAAGCTCGGCCTAATCAACAGCAACTGGATGCGATTGTGAATCGCAGTCTTAAAACCCTGTTACAACCGAAGAGCCAATAACTTATTCTCTTGTTTAAATAAGCACACCATACGGATAAATATAGGGCTACTTACTATAGTCCTTGGATGGAATGTGTTGTAGATTGAACCAAGTCCAATAATTCCCTATTAGCCACGGTAAACATGGCTAGATCAGGTTTATTTGCCGTACGTATCTCATTTAGCATATCTTGCCAGCGAGCTACCAGCGCATGGTGTTGCATTATCCATTGATCTAATTGTTTATCCGAGCTGCCATCCGATTCGGGCATACTCAGCAAAGCCACTGTCAATTCTCTCTGTTGCCAGGTTAGTTCATCTCGTACGCTATCCGTTGCCAATGATTGCCAATGATTATGAGATTCAAATGTTGCCAATTCACCATTATACCACTCCAGCTCTAAGCGTTGCCCAATTGCAAAATAAGTCCTAGCTACTTTCTCTAAAGGTTGTCCTGTTTGATCTGATGCCTGAATTACAGGCAAAGCACTCAACAAAAAACGATGACCTGCAACGATAGTAGCCAGCTCTTCTGGAACATGATTCACCACTAGCTTTTCCATCTTATCTAATAGCACTTGCTTTTCATGATCGCCAAGGTAATCAGCAAAATAGGCAATAAAACTTTGAACACGCGGACAATAATGAGAGACGCATTCTGCTGTTACCAAGTCCTGACGTTTAACCCGTAGAAACCAGCGGCTTGCTCGCCTTGCCAACTTAATGAGTGAACCCATCATTTGTGCTTGAAGTTCACTAGGCACTTTATTGTCTAAGGCTTCTACTTGCTCCCAATAGCGCTCAATATAGAATACGTCACGGCTGATCAGAAATGCCCTAGCTATTTCTGCTGCGCTACCGCCAGTGGTTTGTTGTATCCGATGCACATAAGTAATGCCCATCATGTCAATCAGACGATTAGCAATCTGGGTAGAGATAATCTCACTGCGCAAGCGGTGGTTACTAATCTGAGCGCTGAACCGGCTCACGAGTATTTTAGGAAAGGCTGTATTTAGCTCTTGTATTAGATAATGGTCATCCATTAAGTCTGACTTAATCAATGTTTCCTTTAAATCTGCTTTACTATAAGAAATTAACAACGACAGTTCTGGGCGAGTTAACGTTTGACCTGCAAGTATCCGTTTCTCCAATGCTTCATTATCAGGTAAGAACTCAATCGCCCGATCCAGATTTCCTTGTCCTTCAAGGTGCTCGATAAAACGTCGGTATTCTTCCATTTTCTTACGAATTTCTTTTTGGGCAAGAGATATCGCTTGTGTCTGCCGGTAGTTATTTATAAGTACCAGCTTAGCAACATCTTCCGTCATGGCTTCTAAAAGCATATTTCGTTGTTTAACGGTCATATCACCATTAGCAACTACATCATTTAACAAAATTTTTATATTCACTTCATGATCTGAACAATCAACACCGCCTGAGTTATCAATAAAGTCTGTGTTCATTGCACCGCCGTGCAAAGCATATTCCACACGTCCCAATTGCGTCAGTCCAAGATTACCGCCCTCTCCTATTGCTTTAGCTCGTAATTCACAGCCGTTAATTCGTAATAAATCATTAGCCTTATCACCAACATCCGAGTGACTTTCATTTACTGCCTTAATATAGGTGCCAATGCCGCCATTCCAAATCAGATCTACTGGTGCTCTTAGCAAGGAGCGAATAAGCTCGTTAGGCGTTAAGCGATTTGCTCTAATATCAAAGCATTTTTTCATTTCAGGGGAGATTGGTATAGACTTTGCGCTTCGTAAAAAGATACCACCTCCTTTTGATATCAGCGAGGCGTCATAGTCTTGCCAACTAGAACGGGGTTGCTCAAAAAGGCGCTGACGCTCATGATAGCTGTCAAGAAGCGCTGGGTTCGGATCAATAAAAATATGCATATGGTTGAAAGCAGCAACCATTGCAATAGATTTAGACGATAACATACCGTTACCAAATACATCTCCAGCCATATCCCCAATGCCGATCACAGAGATTGTATCTGTTTGTACGTCAATGTCTTTTTCTCGAAAGTGGCGCTGCACAGAAACCCAAGCGCCTTTTGCGGTGATGCCCATTTTTTTATGGTCATAACCCTCGCTGCCTCCAGAGGCAAACGCATCACCTAGCCAAAAATGGTATTCATCAGCAATCTGATTAGCAATATCTGAAAATGTTGCTGTTCCTTTATCAGCAGCCACAACCAGATAGAAATCATCATCATCATAATGTACCATCTGGTTTGGATGAATGACTTCACCTTCCACCAAATTATCCGTTACATCCAGTAGACCACGAATGAAGCTCTTATAGCACGCCTCGCCCTCTTCCTGAAATACTTCACGGTTACTGCTCATCGGTAGCTGTTTTGGTGCAAAACCTCCTTTTGCGCCAGCAGGCACAATCAGCGCATTCTTAACTTGCTGTGCTTTAACCAAGCCAAGTACTTCGGTTCTATAATCTTCTATTCGATCAGACCAACGTAACCCCCCTCGGGCCACCTTTCCACCCCTTAGATGAACACCTTCAAAGCGTGGTGAATAAACAAAAATTTCATAAAGAGGTGCAGGTTTAGGAATACCTTCAATCTCCCTAGGAGACAGTTTAATTGAAATATAGGCTTTAAAATCTTTAGTATCACTTTGTTGATAAAAGTTAGTTCTCAAACTAGCTAAGATAAAACTTTGCATTTTACGAAGAATATAATCTTCACTCAGCACAGAAACGTCATCCAACGCTTCTAGAATTGACTTCTGCAACTGCTGTTGCCGCTCCAAGCGCTCCCCCTTAGAGAAAGGGTGTTTTGGATTAAATCGAATATCGAATAAAACCACCAGCATTTTAGTGATAGTTATATTGTTACAAAGCGTATCTGCAATATATCCCTGACTAAACCCTATTCTTATCTGTTTCAGATAACGCGCACAGGTTCTCAATATAGTCACTTCTCGCCAACTCATGCCGGCAGATAATACCAATCTGTTGAAACGGTCATTTTCTGCCTTACCAAACCATATTTTTTCAAACGCTTCACGAAATACGGGTGCTACCTTTTGTATATCAACATCTTTGTTGTCGCCAAGGCTTAATAAAAAATCATGAATCCAAATGACTTCACCAGTATTTTTATGGATAACATAGGGATATTCGCCCAGTACTCTAAGCCCTAGGTTTTCAATAATAGGAATTTGATCTGCTAAAGGTAGGGGCTTTACAAAATGGTAGAGTTTAAAATGTATCTGATCAGGCTCGTTTTCTAACGACCGATAAAAACCCATAGAAATGGGCATCTGCTTATTAATAGCTTCAAAATGCCGAAGATCTTCAACGGCAGACTGCGGACTAAATGTCTCTCTATAACCTGCACTGAAGCCCTCAGCATAAGTAGCAACAAGCCTATTGCCTTTTGCTTCGCCATAAAACTCTAGAGCAACCTCGGAAAAATTATCCTCCCAAGTTAAAGCCGCTTGGGCAATTTCTTCTGTAATGCTTTCACGATTGTAAGCAATGCGTCCTCTTAGCTTCAAAGTAAAGTGAACCCTTGCTAACAGAGACTCAGAAAAGTAAGTGGTAAATTCAGAATCAACGGCTTGCAAGCGACGACAAAGAATTTCTTCTATGCGGGTGCGTAAATTGGTGCTGTATATATCCTTTGGTACAAAGACTAAGACGGAGCAGAAAGGCCCGACTGAATCTTGGCGGATAAAAATTTTTACCTGTTTCCTTTCCTGAATTCTGAGGATGGCCATTACTGTTTCATATAATTGGTTCTCTTCCATTTGAAACAGTTCATCCCGTGGAAATATTTCCAAAATCTGACTTAAATCTTTACCGTGATGGCTGCCAGGCTCCAGATTAGCACGCTTGATAATACTACTAACTTTATGTTTTATGAAAGGTATCTTCTGAGGACTATGCCGGTATACAGGCGATGTGTACAGGCCAACAATCCGACTTTCAGAAATAACTTGGCCCTGCATATCAAACTGTCGAACTGAGATAAAGTCAGGATAAGCCGGTCGATGCACACTGGATCGCACAGCAGCTTTTGAAAACGATAAAATCTTTTTATTATGAAAAAAATCCCTATCTGCAAAAGGGTCTAACTGTTCTTGGCTCAGTCCACCCTGATGCATTGAGCGTAAAAGCCCTAACCGACTATCTGAAGGTCTAACCAACCTCCGCTTATCTCCTCTTTCAATAACTTTTAGCTCTTCAAAACCAATAAAAGTAAAATGATCAGACAATAGCCAAGCGAGGAAATCATGAACCTCGCTATTATCCGTTTGTTCCATAGCCTCCATCAGATTGGATACTTTAGACTTTATTTCTTGAAAATCTTCAACAACGCTAACAACATCAGTTAATACACCGCTCAGCTGCTGTTGAAGTTTGGTTAGTTCAGTATCTTCTTCTATGCGATCAATTTCCACATAAATAAATGCTTCTCGGATACAGCTTTTCTGATCATTCATCACAATACGCTTATGGGCTGTATTACGCTGGCAGAGCACAGTACCATTTCTAATCAAATGAACAGCAGAGCCATGCTCATTGAGTTTCATCCTTACAGAATCAACCAAAAACGGCATATCTCTGTGCAATATACGAATAACAGAATGAGTTGAGTGCCAGCCATGAAGAGAGTGCGTCGGGTTAAAGACTTCTATTTTAGGTTGGCTTAAATCATGGTGTTCCATAAATTGCCAAAAAGAAAGTGTTGACCCCAGTAGCTCTCGTCGTTCACCACCTAATAAATCTTGGCGGGTGTCCATGGCATAAAAGCGGAATACAAAATTTTTAAGGTCGTTAAAATATTCTGGTATGCTTTGTTGACTTAATTCGTTTAATAATCTGTCAAGGGCTTCCTGACGTTCACTGGTTTCCAAGTGCCCCATGCTGCATCTCCATGCAAATCCGTGCAAAAAATAGTCTCCCTTATTCTCAAGGTAGACTATTGGGCTTTAGAAACCTATATTATTCTGCCTACTTATTTTATCTTTATTCAGAAATATGAACGGAACTACGGTGTCAAAAATTAATAAAATTAGTGGTAAAGCTTGCAGTATTAGCGGTATCTCGTCTATTTTTCCAAGCTTGAGCATTTTAATCAGTGCTCAAACGGCTGCCTTGTGTATCACATAACCTTATGTGATCACTGTAGTTGGTTTTATAGCCGTCGGGTTTCCGGAGCGAGATCAGAATTTCTGACAATAACAACTCAAACCGGGCAGGATGTACATTAATGCTGATGATCATTTTTTTATGCCTACTAGCAATACACTAAGCCATCTTAGAGACTACCTTTCTACCTGTATTATTGGTCAGGAACAACTGGTCAACCGCCTATTAATTGCATTATTGGCTGACGGTCATCTGTTAGTTGAAGGCGCTCCTGGACTTGCAAAAACAAGAGCAATAAAAGCACTTGCTGAAGGTCTTGATGGTAACTTTCACCGTATTCAATTTACTCCTGATTTATTACCTGCTGATGTTACAGGTACCGATATATATACTCCTGAAGACAGTAGTTTTCGTTTTCAGCCAGGCCCTATTTTTCATAACCTGTTATTGGCGGATGAAATCAACCGCGCTCCGGCTAAAGTACAATCTGCCTTATTAGAGGCGATGGCAGAAAGGCAGGTGAGTGTGGGAAGCAAAACCTACCCGCTACCAAAAATATTTATGGTCATGGCAACGCAGAATCCAATCGAGCAGGAAGGCACCTACCCATTACCTGAAGCACAACTTGATCGCTTTTTGATGCATGTAAAGGTTGATTACCCTTCAGTCAGCGCAGAAAAAAAAATCTTGCAACTGGCTCGTGGCGAAGCAATGAAACAGCCACCTATCACGTTAGATGAACAGATAAGTCAAGCGCATATTCTAGCCGCTCGTCAGGAAGTACTCGGTGTTCATATGGAGCCTGTAGTAGAGGAATATATTGTTCAGTTGATCAACGCAACTCGCACGCCAACAACCTATCACCCCAAATTGGGTGGTTGGCTTGAGTATGGTGCCAGCCCTCGTGGAACGATCGCTTTGGATCGCTGCGCTAGGGCTCACGCTTGGCTGCAGGGCAGAAATTATGTCAATCCTGATGATGTTCAAGCCATAGCTCATGATGTATTGAGGCATCGGCTAATAGTATCTTTTGAGGCAGAATCTGATGGGAAAAGCCCTGATCAGATTATCGACCTGCTGCTCAAAGTTGTACCAGTGGCATAGTCAAAAAGAAAAGGAAAGCCTCAATCATGAGTGGCATTTATGCTGAATTGACGGAACTAATACAATTGCGCCTGAAGGCCAGAAATCTTCAATTGTTTCAGAGTATTTCTGCAAAAAGTCAGCTCTCAGGCGGCATCTTATCGCCCTTCAAGGGCAGAGGAATGAATTTTGAAGAAGTGCGTGCTTACCAAGCAGGTGATGATATACGCACTATTGACTGGCGGGTAACTGCGCGGCGCTCTAAGCCCCATACTAAGATTTTTAGGGAAGAACGAGAGCGCCCTGTGATGATTATACTAGATCAAAGCCACTCATTGTTTTTTGGTAGTAAGCTGAATTTTAAATCAGTAACTGCCTGTGAAACAGCAGCATTACTGGCGTGGGGCACATTATTGCATGGTGATCGTATCGGTGGGATTATTTTCAATGAAATAGATCACTATAATATCCGCCCAAAAAGTGCCAAGACAGCATTGATGCATTTTCTTAAAAAAGCAGAAAAACTCAACAAGCAATTGCAAATAAAATCAATGCCAACCCAGCAGAATCAGGGTTATTTGGCAAATAGTCTCCGCCATGCACGCAGGGTGGCTCATCCTGGAACACAGCTTTTTATTATCAGTGATTTCAGAGATATGGATAGCGAAGCTCTGCGTCAATTAGCAAAACTTAAACGTCATTGTGAAATTATGGCTTTCCAGATAACTGACCCTTTAGAGCAGGAGCTCCCCGAGCCCTCGTGCTATGTCATTACCAATGGTATTCATCGCTATACTCTGGATACTCGGCAGCGGGCTCACCGGCAGGCATTTCGTGAGCAACAGTTTGCGCAATACCAGTTACTGGAAAAACAGTTAATTCAGTACAGAATTCCATTGATAAGGTTATCTTCTGAAGAGGATACAGCAGAGCAATTGTTACTGCTTTTCTCCTCAAAATCTCGCCCACTGCTAAAAAGGGACTGAAAGCATGGTAGCGAGTCACTATTTTTACTGCGTGAATGTATAGGATAATTAACCCATGGATCAACAGGTTATTCTAGGTCAGCTTCGCGCGAACCACCTTCCAGAGGCAGTAGGGTATTGGCCTCTAGCTATTGGATGGTGGGTACTCGCAGGTTGTTTGCTGACCTTTATTATATTGGTCTTTTATTTTTCTTTGCGTTATTGGCGGAAAAATCGCTATCGTTACCAAGGGCTCAAACTCGCTCAAAAAATCTATAAAAGCTATGAGCAGCACGGTAACGACCGACAATATGCTCATGACTGCAACCGGCTATTAAAAAAACTCGCTCTGCATGTTTTTATACGTCAAGATATTGCCAGCCTCAATGGCAAAGATTGGCTTGAGTTTCTCTACTGTTCATCCGGCAACGAGCAGTTTAAGCAGCCAGCGGCAGCTGCTCTTGGTTCTAGCCGTTTTAATCCCGACGAAGAACCGGATGTCACACAACTTCACCCTTTAATAATAAGCTGGATTAAAAAACACCATGCTTGAACTGGAATGGCCTTGGATATTTTTAGCCTTACCGGCCCCGCTACTTATATACTGGCTGGTACCACCCGCTACGCCTATCAACGAACAGGCCTTGCGCGTACCTTTTTATCGAGACGTAATTGGTACAACCACCGCTGGCACTGTTGATGTTGATAAAAATAGCCGGTTTCACTTGTTTGCACTTTGGCTCGTATGGTTACTATTATTACTCGCTGGTAGTCAACCCAAATGGCTGGGTGACCCTGTACAATTAAAAGACTCTGGACGTGATTTAATGTTGGCTGTTGATCTTTCCGGCAGTATGGAAATTCCGGATATGAAAATTGAAAATAAAGAAGTTAATCGACTGACAGCTATTAAATATGTGTTATCTGATTTTATTAAACGCCGCCGCGGTGATCGTTTGGGGCTAATTCTTTTTGGCACTCAAGCTTACTTGCAAACACCGTTAACCTTTGACCTAAAAACGGTGAAAACCTTACTAGATGAATCGAGCATCGGCATGGCGGGCGGTAAAACGGCCATAGGTGATGCCATCGGTCTTGCCGTCAAGCATCTCCGAAATAGACCTGAACACAGCCGCGTTTTAATTTTGCTCACTGACGGAGCCAACACGGCAGGACAGGTAACACCTATTCAAGCAGCAAAACTAGCTCAGGAAGAGCATATTAAAATCTATACCATTGGTATCGGTGCTGATGAGATGATTCAGCCGGGTCTGTTTGGTTCATCTTTTGGGGCAAGAAAAGTAAATCCGTCTGCTGACTTAGATGAAAAAACACTGACAGAAATAGCACAATTAACCGGTGGCCGCTACTTTAGAGCACGCAATACGAATGAGCTTAATCAAATTTATGCGCTGCTAGATCAACTTGAGCCTATTGATCAAGCTGAAGAAACCTTTCGCCCTAGCAAATCACTCTATCCTTGGCCTCTGAGTTTGGCTTTTATCATTACGATATTAATGGCTTGTAGTCGACTTATCCCTATTTCCACTCACATTGGCAGGAGGTTTTGATAATGTTGTGGGATAATGTCCACTTTCTGCGCCCACTATGGCTAATAATGGCTGTACCCGCTATTTTTCTATTTATTTTACTTAGGAAAAAGCTGCAACACAAAAACAGCTGGAAGCAAGTTATTGCCCCACATTTGTTAAGCCCGCTACTGGAAGCAGGCAACAGAAAAAATAACAAGCCTCCATTATATCTGCTGCTAGCAGCTTGGATTTTAGCAATTATTTCTCTTGCGGGCCCAACATGGGAAAAAGTTTCTGTTCCCGTTACCAAAGTGCAACAACCTTTAGTTGTTGTTACAGACATGACGATGCATATGCTTTCAACAGATATAAAGCCCAATCGATTGGCTCGTCTTAAGTATAAATTACTTGATTTATTCAAAGAAAGAAAAGAAGGATTGACATCCTTGGTCGTTTATTCAGGGACAGCTCATATTGTTGCACCACTAACAGACGACAGTAATACATTAAGTAATCTGGTTCAGGCACTTAGCCCTAGCATTATGCCAGATCAGGATGATACACCATCACCAGCGGCTGGAATCGAAACGGCTATAAACCTTATCCATCAAGCAACAGGTCAAAATAAGGGACATATTCTACTGATCACTGATCACATAACAGACAGTCAAGCTCAAAAAATAAAATCTATACTCGAAGGTGTCGATACGACGCTTTCCATCATTGGTATAGGTTCAACTCAAGGCGCGCCTATCGCTCTGAGTAACGGAGGGTTTCTTCAAAACGACAATGGAAAAATTGTTATTCCTCAGTTGAAGCAAAAGAATTTAATTGCTTTAGCTAACGCAGGAAAAGGCGTGTACCATGACTTTACTCTTAATGACTCAGACCTTGCCGCCACATTACCCCGCATCACAAAAAGTGGCAGTACAATGAAAGTAGAGCGGCAGTTTGATCAGTGGCATGATATGGGCTTCTGGCTGGTGCTGCTGTTACTTCCCTTCTCTCTAGGCGCTTTCAGAAAAGGTTGGTTGACTATTGCTCTGCTAGCTATTCTCTACCCACAAGCGCAACCTACTATGGCGATGGATTGGACTTCTCTCTGGAAAAATGAAAATCAGCGAGGTGCCCAAGCGCTTGATCTCGGTCAGCCTGAAGAAGCAGCTAAACTCTTTAGCAACACTCAATGGAAAGCTCAAGCCCTTTTTCAAGCTAAAAAATACCAAGAGGCGGCTTCATTACTTTCAGCATCTACTGCACCGGATCAGTTATATAACAGAGGCAATGCATTAGCAAAATCGGGTCAGTTAACAGAGTCTATTACCTCCTATAAAGAAGCTTTGAATGCGCTAAAAGCCCCTGAATTTAACCAGCAAGAAAAATTAAGAAAAGATATTGAGTTTAATAAATCTTTAGTGGAAAAATTGTTGCAAGAACAGAAAAAACAACAAGATAAGAAAGATCAGCAAGATCAGCAAGATCAACAAGATCAACAAGATCAACAAGATCAACAAGATCAACAAGATCAACAAGATCAACAAGATCAACAAGATCAACAAGATCAACAAGATCAACAAGATCAACAAGATCAACAAG
>JAQYUY010000105.1:0-2634 GCA_028728195.1 Endozoicomonas sp. (ex Botrylloides leachii) | reverse complement strand
ATCAACAAGATCAACAAGATCAACAAGATCAACAAGATCAACAAGATCAACAAGATCAACAAGATCAACAAGATCAACAAGATCAACAAGATCAACAAGATCAACAAGATCAACAAGATCAACAAGATCAGCAAGATCAACAAGATCAGCAAAATCAGCAAAATCAGCAAAATCAGCAAAATCAGCAAAATCAGCAAAATCAGCAAGACCAGAACAGTCAGAATCAGAAAAATAATCAACAAGATAAACAGGGTAAGCAAGACGAGCAATACCGTTTAAACAACGAACATCCGCAAAAAAGTCAAGCAATGACTGAGACTAAAACTAAAACAAATGATTCACAAAGGCTCAAACAGCAGGCTGTGGATAGTTGGCTTCGTACTATTCCAGATGATCCTGGTGGCTTGTTAAGGCGAAAATTTTTATACCAACGTGAACAAGAGTTGAGAGAGCGCCAAAGGCAGACATGGCAATGATACAATCAATAATGACATTTCGCAGATTGGCTCAGGTATTAATCGGCTGGCTATTTTTGCTTGCTATGCCTGTTTATGCAACGCTTACGGCTTCTGTTGATAAAACAGATATAGCCGCCTATGAAACAGTAACACTGACTCTTCGGTTAGATGATAATAATTCTGGTACGCCAGAATTGAATCAACTTTATAATGAATTTGATATTCTGAGCACGAATAAAAGCCGTCAGGTGCAAATTATTAATGGACATACTCAATCATGGCATGACTGGGTCATTACGCTATCTCCTAAAAAGGTAGGCTCTCTTGTAATTCCGGCTATTCAAATTGGCAATGAAAAATCGGCTCCCATCACGATTACTGTCACAAAAAATAAAAGTAAAACAAGTAGTTCTGCTGCAGGAAGGATCAGCCCTGTTTTTATACGAGAGGAAGTTGATAATAAAAATGTGTATATACAACAACCTATTCATCTGACCCTAAAAATATTTCATAGTGTCGCTCCACTAGAAAATAGCCGTTTATCTCCTTTGGAAATTAACGATGCTATCGTTAATCAACTTGGCGATATAAAAAAATATGAAACCGTTATTGACGGTATTCGCTACGGTGTATTTGAGCTTCAATTTGTTATTTATCCTCAAAAAGCAGGCACGCTTATCATACCGTCATTGTCTTTTACAGGCATGATACCTAGCCGCCGCGATCCTTTTGGCAGTTTTTTCGCAATGGATGGAAAACCTATTGTTGCACGCTCTCAAAAAATAATTACCCACGTCGAAGCGCCGCCAGCTAATTACCCAGGCAATACATGGCTGCCTGCGAAAAGGCTGACCCTGCATCAAATGTGGAGCCAGCCTATTGACTCAATAAAAGTGGGTGATGCTGTAACCCGAACAATAACGATGGAAGCCGAGGGGCTAAATGCAGCCCAATTACCTTCCTTAGATATTCCCAGCCCTGACGGTATTAATACTTATCCAGATAAATCATCCACGCATGACGTGGAGACAGCAAAGGGTATAGTCGGTAAACGTATTTCTGCTATTGCCATGGTGCCAACTAAGGCGGGTATTTTTCGATTACCTCCAGTCAAAATCACTTGGTTTGACACTTTGCAGAAAAAAACTCGAGTTGCAGAGATTCCTGAAACAACCATTGATGTGCAACCTGCAACCCATTCAGCTGTAGAGCAACCCGTCAATCCTGCACTGGCGTCTGATCTGAACAAAGAACAAACTTCTGCTACGGCTAGCTCAAACACATTACTACTAGAACAAGCTGATCTCTGGAAATGGGTCGCAGTTAGTATGCTAGGTTTGTGGCTGCTTACAGCATTAGTTCTGTTGGTCATTTGGAATAAAAGACGTAAGCGTTTAAATGCTGCATCGCCTCGATCTCAAGATACAAATACAAAAGCTCACAAGCCTAATGAGGCCTCTGCATTTCAAACATTGCAAGATGCCTGTATAAAAGGCGATAAACCCGAAATACTTCAGTTGTATCTAAAGCAATGGGTTCAGATTTTTCTGAAAAATCCTAATTTAGGAACCATTCAACAATGTGCCAAAGCACTGGAGTCAGAACCCTTGCAAATACTGTGTGAGGAAATAGATGCCAGCATTTATTCTGGCAATAATAATGAAATGGCAGGGAATGAATTGCTATCAGTATGCAGCGTGATTAGAAAAACCTATAAACCAAAAGTAGAAAAGGAGCTGTTGGCTAGCCTTTATCCAGAATAATAAGACACAGCATGTCTGATGTATTCCAATGCATTTCAAACTGCTCAGATTTATTTAGCAATAGCTCCTTTATTATAATGGGGCTATTGAGTAATCGTTAAAAACGATTTTATCAAATCTGTAAGAAATAATGGTTATGCATCATAATAGTTGCTAATCATTTTAATGATAATATTCTTGATTTCTGCTTGGGCTCGGATGGCAGTTTGAAGTAGCTTGCTCAAAGTGCAAGAAAACCGAGTGAGTGGGGCTGTTGCATAACTTAAAAGGAAGCTGTTTTTTTGATAAAATATTTTCAAAGTAAACTTGCTTAGGAATGCATATGATCAGCCAGTCAGAACTCGTGAATTTAGAGGATCTTGTTGCCGCAGATCATCCCTATCGAGTTTATAAAGAACTGCTCGACTTTGAAT
>JAQYUY010000104.1 GCA_028728195.1 Endozoicomonas sp. (ex Botrylloides leachii) | reverse complement strand
ACTCACAATATCCCGACAAAAAGAAGCCTCAGTTTCTTCAGAACCATCAAAGCGTTTACAGCCACAATGCGCATGACGGTAGTTAGAAAATACGATAGGTATAATTTTTGTTATCAGTGACAACAGCGACTACATTCAACCTTTTAGCTATGTATTAAATCATGTTTATATTGCAGTTAGCCAAATGAGGGTAACAGCGATAA
Source organism: Endozoicomonas sp. (ex Botrylloides leachii) (assembly GCA_028728195.1). Lineage (GTDB taxonomy): Bacteria > Pseudomonadota > Gammaproteobacteria > Pseudomonadales > Endozoicomonadaceae > Endonucleibacter. The sequence continues at coordinate 13,458 of JAQYUY010000104.1, read as the reverse complement.
TCCATCCATCAACGCCAGTATCAAGGAAAGCAGGCCAAAAATCACTACTAGCAACATCCTTGGCTTACCCCCAGGTACTTGATAGCCAGCTGGATTTTTCTGCCGGCCAACCCAAGCCATCATTACTGGAGTTAGAATACAAAATACAACCATGGCTACACCGGCAAAAACAATAGCAGTAATGAACCCATTAGGTAACAATATGCCCAAACAGGTGGGAGGGGCAAAAGTGATAACCGCTGTTTTTAGTCGACCTTTTAAGTCCTTTCCAAAGCCAAATAGATCCGCAATAAAGTCAAATAAACTCAAGCTTACTCCTAGAAAAGAGCTGGCAACGGCCATATTAGAGAATAGTTCTAAGACTCTGGAAATACTCAGATTTAAACCTTTTGCTTCAACGGCACTGACTAGGCTGGCTATATTGCCGCCTTGGGCAATCAGCGCGGGGAATTGATTACGAGATAGATTACCAAAAATACTGAGCTGCCAAATCATATAAAAGCCAAGGGTAATCAAAGAGCCCCATAAAATGGATTTTTTGATGGCTAAGGCATCTTTCTTAAGGTAGCAGGTAATGCTAGGAACACAGTTTTGAAAACCAAAGCTAACCGTGACAAAGCTCAGAGCTGCAAAACTATAAGGCAAGGTATCAGAAGCACTCAATGTCGGAAATAGTAATTTAGGCTGAACATGATCAAGCAATCCCCCCGTAAATGTTAGAAAGCTGATGACCATACCGCCAATTAGCACCGTTGTTACTCGATCCACAGCGCGGGCACCAAAGACGACTATGGTACCTAGTACTACTGCAAAAATAAGGCTGGCTAATGACGGCGATACCATAATATTTGCTACAGAGTGAATCGTATAGCGAGTGACAGAGCTACCACCAGAGATGTAAGCATAGGTTAAAATGTAACAAACAAAACCAATTGAAGCGCCATTAATGATTCGTCCTGTATTACCTATGGTGCCTTGTGCAATAGTGTCAAAGCTTGCACCTAGGGGAAAGCGCATATTAGCTTCAAGTAAATACAATGCAGCGCTATACATGCAATACCAAACAAAACACAACATGAGCAGAGAGGGGCCAAACCACATACCGCTGGTAGCTACCGGCATAGAAAACATACCTGCACCCACAGCTGTTCCAGCAATAATAAAAGCACCACCAAACACAGTTTTTAGTTTGGCCTTTGCTGGTTCGTTCGATACGGTTTCAGACATAGATACTCCTGTCTACGCTTTGTCTGCTTGATTGAATGATGGCTTGTTCACAACAATTATGCTTCCCCTTGGCAGAGAGAAAGGGGTTCTTTACCACTTAACAATGCACTCTCATGCTTAGTCAATGGCCCCTTTCGTTGGGTAAAAACAATTTATGAGCACCGAGTTTACCGTGGCTGCATCTTGCTGCTGACATATCATTCTATATATGCTTGCTAGTTATCACCAGTCATACCTACATCTTAAAGGTTATATTAATAATATATGGTTGCATTCTACTTCTAAACCGCTCCCTAAATAGCAATAAATAAACTTATTTTTTTCAACTCTAAAAAAACAAGAAGACCATGCAATTAAAAATAGTCATTCAGAAATGATTGATTGAAAAAATAGCTTTTAACCAGAAAAGGTATGTAATGTTTGTACGGCTTTTTGCCGTGATCCGTTCAAAAGTTCAGGCGTGATCCGAATAGATTCGTTAATAATAGCATTCATACGCTGCTTGTCAGCGATAGAAGGTTTTTTCAACACATAATTGACCACCTCTTTGCTATTACCAGGATGGCCAATTCCTATTCTCAAGCGCTGAAAATTTTTACAGTTGCCAAGGGCCGCAATAATATCACGTAGGCCATTATGGCCACCATGACCACCACCTTGCTTTAAACGACCAATGCCGGGGGGAAGGTCTAACTCATCATGAACAATAAGAATAGATTCGGGAGGGATTTTATAAAATGTGCTCATGGCACCAACTGCCTGACCGCTACGGTTCATAAAAGTCGATGGCTTAAGCAGACGAACATTGTGCCTGTCAATGTTAATGCGAGCAGTTAGGCCAAAGAACTTTTTTTCCGCCTGCAATTTGCCGCCGTAAGCACGAGCTAATTGTTCTACAAACCAGAAACCCGCATTATGGCGGGTTTCTTCATATTGAGCTCCGGGGTTTCCCAGTCCAACAATCAACTGAATAGCATACCCCTGAGCATCTTTTACCATAACGTGCGCTCTATTCGTCGTTTTTCTGTGCAGGAGCAGCTGCTTCTGATTCGTCTTCTTCTGTGGTAGCACGAGTCGCTTGTACGCTGGCCACATCTAAATCATGACCATCACCATGAAGCATTGAAACCAATTCAACCCCTTTAGGTAAGCTCAGGTCACTTAAGTGAACATGCTCTCCCAATGCTAACTCAGCCATATCGACTTCTATGAACTCAGGAAGGTCTCCAGGCAAGCAGCGTATTTCTACTTCTACACGTGCATGGGTAATAGCACCACCTTGATCTTTAACGCCTTTACAAATGTCTTCGTTCAAGAAGTGAAGAGGCACGTGCGTGGTGATCGCCTGAGTTTTGCTTACTCGCAAAAAATCCATATGCATCGCAAATTCTTTAGCTGGATGGCGTTGGATATCTTTAAGAATAACCTGCTTTTCTTTACCCTCAATAACCAATGTCAATACCTGTGAGTAAAAAGCTTCACTCTCCAGCACCTTACGAATGGTTTTTCCGGCCAATGTTACTTGTACAGGATCTTCTTCCCCACCGTAGATAATGGCAGGTACCAGATCAGCACGACGCAGGCGGCGGCTCGCACCTTTCCCTACGTCTTTACGTGCTTCTGCACTTAATACAATTGCTTCAGACATTTTATTTCTCCTTACCTTAAGCTCGAGTATTGCTGTAGCCTTGCGACCAAGCCAAGCAACCATACTCCAAGACGCAGTATCATACCCTTATAGCGTAAAAATGCAATCAACGGGCAAGCTGTCCCTATAAAAAAATACCTAATGCTTTCATAACACAAGGCTAATTCATTACTGAAACATTGCACTAATCGACTCAGCGTTACTGATTCGGCGCACAGACTCAGCCAGCAACGGAGACATATCTAGCTGACGAATTTTCCCTAGTGCCTGCGCAGCAGGGCTTAGCGGAATGGTGTCCGTCACAACGAGTGCATCTAAAGTGGAGTTTTCAATATTCTCCAATGCACGACCAGATAGCACAGGATGAGTACAATAAGAATAAACTTTTTCTGCGCCTTTCCCTTTCAAAGCAGAAGCAGCCTGACAGAGTGTACCCGCCGTGTCGACCATATCATCAACTAAAATACAGGTGCGACCCGATACATCACCAATGATATTCATGACTTCAATCTTATTAGCCTCAGGACGGCGTTTGTCGATAATAGCTAAATCGCAATTCAACCGTTTGGCTACCGCCCGTGCACGCACAACACCACCATGATCTGGTGATACCACGATCGGATTTTCGTAGTTCTGACGCTCGATATCACCAAGCAAAATGGGTGATCCATAGATGTTGTCGACAGGGATATCGAAAAATCCTTGAATTTGATCTGCATGCAGATCGACCGTTAACACGCGGTCAACACCAACACTTGCAATCATATCCGCAACGACTTTAGCGCTGATAGGTACTCGGCTGGAGCGAGGACGACGATCTTGGCGGGCATAACCAAAGTAAGGCAGCACAGCGGTAACTCGAACAGCAGAAGAGCGGCGCACGGCATCAGCCATGACTAGTAGCTCCATTAGATTATCGTTAGTCGGTGCACAGGTAGACTGAATGATAAAAACATCACGACCACGAACATTTTCTTGAATCTCAACGGCTACCTCTCCATCGCTAAACCTACCAATGTATGCCTTACCCAGCGGGATATGCAGCTGATTAACAACTTTATGTACCAGATCCGGATTGGAGTTACCGGCAAACACCATCATTTTTGACACGGAAAGTTACCTTGTGTGGAGCGTAGATAAAAATAACTGCAACCAAAAAGGTCGATGCGCTCATGATCAAATAACCGAGGATCAGGGAGGATAGATTTCTGGCTGGGGTAGGAGGATTCGAACCTCCGCATGACGGGATCAAAACCCGTTGCCTTACCGCTTGGCGATACCCCAGTAAAATAACAGCTCACAATAATTTTGTTCCGGACTGAGCCAACACTTTCAGTAGCTAATCTACTCAACGCTTTTTGCAACCCAAGACTATCAATGTTCACATAACAACGAATGAAGCGGTGAGCGATTGATACCACGGGCAATGAAACCATTTGCTTCTGCGTTTAACGCTGCCAAAACTGAATTCGCTGCTTCCTGACTAGCAAAGGGTTTAAAAACGCACGCGCCTGACCCACTCAACATCGCAGAACCCATGCTTAAATGGTCAAAATCATCCATCATGGTTAAACAACTATCAACCTCTGGATAAAGTCTTCTAACCAGTGGTTCAAAATCATTAGTGCCCTTGTGGTCATTCGCCGAACAAACTGTAATAGGGGATGTATCTCTTGTCAAATCTTCATGCCCATACATGGCTGCTGTGCTAATAGAAATACTGGGTATTAAGACAACGTACCAAGGCTCAGATGGCTCCATGTAAACCAACTGCTCACCAATGCCTTCTGCAAACGCACTGCACCCATGAACAAAAAAAGGTACATCTGCACCCAACATTAAGCCTAGTGCAGCAAGCTGGTCTTGCTGCAATCCTAGTTGCCAGACTATGTTTAATCCAAGTAATGCGGTTGCTGCATTAGAACTGCCTCCTCCGAGACCGCCGCCTACAGGTAATTTTTTATTCAGTGTTATATGCGCCCCTTGCGTACAGCCAGCCGTTTGCTGTAATAGCCGAGCTGCTTGAAGAATCAGGTTATTTTCTGATCTGAGTTCAGCTGAAGCAGTATCAAGCATGAGTTGACTATGGGGCGTAATAATCAGCTCATCACCATAATCTAGGAATTGGAGCAACGTCTGTAATTGATGGTAGCCATCTGCTCGCCGCCCTGTAATATGGAGGAAACGATTAATTTTTGCAGGCGCGGGTAATACAAGTCTATCAATTGAATACATAGATTATCCGAGATACCCGGTATGTGTAACAGAATAAATCGCATGGCTCAGAACCTAAAAAGCCATTAAGAATTAAGCGCTTTCTTGCTTAACTAGCAATAACCATTTTAGCGGCCTACGTTTTTATTAAGAATACCCTCTATGCCCTCAGCATCTGCTGATATAAGTCAAAGGTTGATTTAAAAACGGTTGTGTTTCCTATAAACGTCTGTCAGCTTAGCTGCCAGTGACTAATAAAAAAGCGCACTTTGATATCACCGCGTGATAAGGTCACTCTGTACGGTAAAACCACTTTATCAACATCACGGTAATCGGTATAGGTAATATGCCATCCCTGTTGAAAAATACTAGCAGCCTGCCCCTGGCCGTTCAGTGTTACGTTTGCAACCGTATCAGGTACGGGCACACCTTTTACCCAATACTGTAAGCCGCTCACCGGTAAACTCCACCCCGTAATGGCCTGTATAACCTGCTCAGGATAGCTAGCAGTCAAAGGCTTATCTACTCCAGTTACGTTAGCAGTAACACCATAGCGGCCGCCCTTGATCTCAGCAATAGCTTGTCCAAACAACCCCTGAACGAGTAATGTGTAGGCATGTTGTTGCTGTGTCCAATTCAGTGACACTGAGCCAGGATGCCTTGGAATATTGAGCCCAACACGCGCCGAAAACTGCCAGTCATCGATAGCGACTAACTGCTTTTGCAAAGCATTCCAGTGTAGTTTTTTCTCTGCATCAGTTAAAGCAGGAGGTTTTTGTGCAAACATGCTACACCCTGCTAATAGCAAGACAAGAAAAAAACCAGCCAATCGAAAGCTAAAAACAAGGTACGATGGCGTTGATAACATTTTTCTCACAGATAACCTCATACATCATGTAGATTTAATTTTCCGAAGGCAGCTCAGTTTTAACGACAGGGCGGTCATACTCGGCGATAAACGCTTTATCTAATCGGTTAATGGTTTCTCTCAATATTTTATGAGGAGGTGTTCCTTTCATGCCTTGTAACCATAAGGCACGTGCTTCATCTTTTTTACCCAGCATCCACAGCACCTCACTAAGGTGTGCAATAATCTCTTCAGAGGGAAGTTTCATATAAGCCTCTTGTAAAATTTCTAAGGCTTTATTCAGGTTACCCATACGGTACTCAAGCCAACCTAGACTATCAAGAATCATCGGATCTGACTTATTGATTTCATAAGCCTGATTAAGAAGTCTACTGGCCTCCTCTAAATGAATATTTTGATCGGCCAAGATATAACCTAAAGCATTCAAAGCGAGTAAATCATTTGGCTGAAGCGCTAGTATTTTACGTAAATCATTTTCCATGAGTGCTAAGCGATCGAGTTGTCCCAGTGTTGTCGCTCGATTGTAGAGCAGACTCAGGTCCTCGGGAAAGTGCCCTAAAGCATCATTATAAAGCGTTAAAGCCTGATCATATTCACGACGTTTCGATAATGCATCACCTTCTAGCAAAAATAGATTCGCTGCCTGCTCAGGGTAATGCTTTCTCGCAGACTTTAATTGTTCTCTAGCCTCAAGCCATTGCCCAGTATTCTCCAACATCTTTGTCATGGTGGCTTGGGCCATTAAAAACTCTTCCCCTGGGATGACCGCTGAATAATAGCGTTTAGCATCCGCCCACCTTTGTTGAGTCTCATAGAGTTTTCCAAGATAGAAATGAGCCGTATTAGGGCTTTTTCCCGTGGCTAGCAAACGATGCAGATAATTTTCAGCCTTTTGCTCTTTGCCTAAATCCATTGAGATCAAACCCAGCGATAAAATGACTTCAGCATTATCAGGAGATTGCTGCAATAAAACCCTAAACTGTGAATAGGCTTGATCAAGTTTATTATTACCAATTAAAACGCGGGCATATAAAAGCCTTAAAAAGGTTTGTTCCGGATATTGTGTAATGCCACCCTCAAGCACAGTTTCAGCTTCTACGGTTCGCCCCATTTTACTTAAAAGACGCCCCTTTAGAGCTAGAGCCTTGACCAATTCAGCTTGTTTTTTTATTAGCTTATTACATATAACCAACGCTTTTTGGTACTGTTTGAGTTGCATTAGTAAAGTGATTTTTGCTAAAGATAGCGAATAGTTTTGGGGATAAGCTATGATCGCCCTTGAAAAAGCAGCGCTGACATTATTTTTATTCACCTCAGATAAACCCTTGGCATAGTGTGCCATATCTTCTAAATCAACGCCTTGATCATAGACTAGCAGTTGATCCATACGTTTTATAGCCTGTTCCCAATGATTATTTTGCATCAGCTCAAATGCACTGGCACGCAAGGCATTGATATCATCAGGTGCTAACGCCACCCATAACATGGCCGCATCCAGTGCTGCCTGTTTGGCATTGACAAAGGTAGCTACTTGATAGGCACGCTTTGCCACACCAACATCACGGGTTTGATGTGCCTGCTTTAAATAATTGCCAAGGGCAAGATCATAACGTTGACGCTGACCGCCTAGCTCAGCCACCAGAAGGTCGTAAACTGTCTCGGGCTCAAAAGAGATATAGGTATCTTCTTGTTTTTTCTGTTTTTTGATCTCGGCAGTTAAGTCTTTTTCAGGTGCCTGCCACATGGCACACCCCTGTAAAAGCGATATAAAACAAAGCACCAAGATTAAAAAGTGCTTGTTCATAAGCGCCTTGCCCTATTAAGTAAGTTAATAACACACCCCGCTAAAATCAGAAAAATAATGCCACTGTCATCAACATACTCGAACAGAGTTTGCAGTTGCAGGCATTCCATTGCAAAATTGATCGGCTAGTAGACCTGTTTATTTACGAGTAAAAGTGAATAATAGTAGCAAGGGCTGTTAAAACTTGCCTTTATGATACCGCTCATTGCGAACAGTCTGTGATATAGAATAGCAACGGGAGTCTGATGGGGTATCTTACTACTGGGATCAACCACACTACAGCACCAGTGAGCCTGAGGGAGAAGGTCGCTTTTTCTCGAGATCAGCTTGCTGATGCGTTGCAGCAGGCTTGTCGTTATATCCAAATAAGGGAAATTGTCATCCTGTCTACCTGCAATCGAACAGAGCTCTATTGCCCAGACACAGTCGCTGCAACTAAAGTGTTGCAGTGGTTAACTGACTATCATCATGTGAGCCTAGATGAGGTTTCAGCACACGCTTATGTTTACCGTAATACTGATGCTATTCGGCATATAATGCGTGTAGCCTGCGGGCTTGACTCAATGATATTAGGTGAGCCTCAAATACTCGGGCAATTAAAGTCAGCCTATTTTCAAGCACAAGCAGTGGGCACAACAGGCATACTGCTTAATCGGCTCTTTCAACAAAGTTTTGCGACAGCTAAACAAGTAAGATCCCAGACTACCATTGGTAAGCTGCCGGTTTCAGTGGCGTACGCTGCAACTCATTTAGCAAAACAAATTTTTACTGACCTGTCGAAAAATACAGCACTATTGATCGGCGCAGGAAAAACCGTCCAGCTGGTTGCACGCCACTTGAAGCAACAGGGGCTTGATGACATCATTATTGCCAATCGTACGCTAGAAAAAGCAAAACGATTAACCGATGAGCTAGGAGGCCAACCCATTTTGTTATCAGCCTTACCCGTTGTGATAAAACAAGCTGATATCGTAATTACATCAACAGCCAGTCAGACACCAGTTCTAGGTAAGGGGTGCGTTGAGAAAGCGCTTAAAGCACGTAAACACCGACCTATTTTCATGGTTGATATTGCCGTACCTAGAGATATAGAACCAGAAGTTGAAGAGCTGCCGGATGTTTTTCTTTATACTGTTGATGATTTGCATAATGTTATTGAAGGTAACCTGCAACAACGTAAGGCTTCTGTCGAGCTAGCTGAGGCATTAATTGAGGCCAGTTTGACTGATTTTATGACCCAGATGCGCTCCCTTGATGCTGTTAATTTACTGCGTAGCTATCGACAAAAAAGCGAGCACTTACGTAAACAAGAAGTGCAAAGAGCCATGCAAGAACTCTCCAGAGGCGTTTCTCCTGAGTCTGTGCTTAACCGCATGGCAAGCGCACTGACCAACAAAATGACGCATACTCCCAGTATTCAGCTAAAAAAAGCAGCCGCATCTGGGCAACATGAACGGTTAGAATGGGCAAAGGAATTGCTAGATCTCAACGATGAATCCGACAATGCGTCACCTTCTAAACGAGCTAAGGCAACCAAGCACTTATCCGATTCATAATTTGTATTCGTAATAGACAAGAAATGAAAGCATCCATTATTGCTAAACTGAGCCACCTGAGAGAACGATTTGAAGAAATCGGTATGTTACTGAGTGACGCTGAGGTCATCAACCATCAGGATAGGTTTCGTCAACTTTCCAAAGAATACGCTGAGTTAGAACCGATTATAAAAGCGTATCAAGACTATGATCAGGTTTTGTCTGACCAGTCTGAAGCAAAATACATGATGACCGAGAGTGACCCTGAGCTAGCAGCAATGGCTGAAGAAGAGCTTGCCTTATGTAATAGCCGACTACCAACGCTAGAAGCTGCCTTACAGGTACTCTTACTCCCTAAAGATCCTCGCGATAGTTGTAATACATTCCTTGAAATTCGAGCCGGCACTGGGGGAGATGAAGCGGCTATTTTTGCTGGCGATCTGTTTAGAATGTATTCACGCTATGCAGAGAAACAAGGCTGGAAAATTGAAATAATTAGCGTTAACGACGGTGAGCACGGGGGTTACAAAGAAATCATTACCCGTGTGGTAGGTAACGAAGTGTATGGCTGCCTGAAATTTGAATCCGGTGCCCATCGAGTCCAACGTGTTCCTGAAACTGAGTCACAGGGACGTATTCATACCTCAGCGTGTACGGTTGCCATTATGCCCGAACCCGATGAGCAAGAGGCTATTAACATCCGCAAAGAAGATCTGCGTATTGATACGTACCGGTCATCCGGCGCCGGTGGTCAGCATGTGAATACCACTGACTCTGCAATTCGCATTACCCATCTATCGACAGGCATTGTAGTCGAGTGTCAGGATGAGCGTTCTCAGCATAAAAACAAGGCCAAGGCGATGACACTGTTAGCAGCAAAACTCCAAGATGCTCAAGATGCGGCGGCGGCAAAAGAGATCAGTTCCACTCGAAAAACCCTGGTCGGCAGCGGTGATCGTTCTGAGCGTATTCGCACCTATAATTATCCTCAAGGACGAGTGACAGACCACCGCATCAACTTAACTCTTTATAAGTTAACAGAAATCATGGAAGGCGATTTAAATCCAGTGATTCAACCGCTACTTCAAGAACATCAAACAGAATTGCTGGCCGGTTTGGCAGATGAGAACGCCTGATGAGTACAACAATTCATGAGCTACTAACAGCAGCAGTTAAACAGCTTAACGACCCCTTAGCTTTGTCTAGTGATACTGTTCGCCTTGATGCAGAGTTGCTGTTAAGTCATGTGCTCAAAAAGCCCAGAAGCTATCTGTTTACTTGGCCAGACAAGCGCGTTTCTACAGCAGATACCGCAGCATTTCATCATTGTATTGGGCAACGAGCAACAGGATTACCCGTGGCTTATATTACAGGCAAAAAAGCATTCTGGGACCTTAACCTTCAGGTAACCCCAAATGTGCTCATTCCGCGGCCAGACACGGAGCTGATTGTTGAGTTAGCCTTAACAAAAAAACTGCCTGATAATGCGGTGGTTGCTGATTTAGGCACCGGTACTGGCGCTATTGCGCTGGCGCTGGCTCGGGAACGTCCAAATTGGCAGATTTATGCAACAGATAATAGTATGAAAGCGTTGGCCGTTGCAGCAACAAATGCTAAAGCCAATAATATAGATAATGTTACTTTTTTATCTGGGAGCTGGTGTTATGCTCTAGGGGGTCTGCGTCCCCATATCATAGTCACTAACCCACCTTATATCCGCCAGAGTGATTACCATTTACAACAGACGGAGATACGCTTTGAGCCGCTCTCTGCGCTTGCTTCTGGTGACGATGGACTACATGATATACGACAAATAATCAGCCAATCAGTCAATAAGCTAATGCCTAGTGGCTGGTTATTGATTGAACATGCCTTTGATCAGGGAAAGGCTGTTATAAACCTGTTGAACTTGCATGGATATAGCATGGTCAGTACCGCAAAAGATCTTGCAGGGCATGATCGCGTCACGATGGGTAGAATAACCCTGTGCTCATAAGTGTGCTGCTAAGTAGTAAAGCTCTTAATAGAAAACGGCTAAGTCGTACTTTAGCGCTCAATTAATCCAAAATGGTCCAAGCCACAAAGAACTGCATAAAAGGGTGCCCTTTTTGGTACACTAGGCCACTCAGATGGGAGAAATATACTTGTCTAGTGACACTCATGGCTCAATCACGTTACAAATATTGTAATCACTTCAGTTAAGCCCTATATTAACCTTTCAATATGCCCAATCTTTAAGACCTGAAAACCAATTCTCATATTGATGCTTTTTTACCACTATGCAGGCCAGAGAAAATAACCGACAAGCCTACCTTGATGCTATGGGAATTCAAGTGTGGTTCCCGCGAAAGGTGCTGCCCAATGCTCAGCCAGCACGGCCATTTGACTGGTTTATCGAAGAGCAAGAGCATGCGCCAGATTCTAGTCTTTATTCAATACCTAAATCCATTGATTCAGACTCACCATCCCCTGTGGCTCCAATACAGCCGGTAAGAGCAACAGATGTACTCAATCATATCAGCTCGGCTCAGCCTGTCATTGCTAAATCAGTGCCACCCTCCAGCATTGTAGCCAAAGCTGCTGCTACCATTACTTCATTTCGATTAGTGGTAATACCGCTGGATCAGCAGCATTTAGTAGTCGCTGATATGCCTTATACGGGTCTAAGTCAATTTACCCGCTACCATCATCGTTTACTGCAAGATTTAGCACGTGCTTTTCAACTGCCACAACCGGTGTTTGAAACTGCTCGCGAGTTTGTATGGCCACTAACTTCTAGGGCTGAAGGGTTACTCCATCAGATTAGCCAAAATGACCAAGCGGCTACTGATGCAGTGAATGCCTTTTTAGTTAATCAATATGACCTTCCTCAAAAAAAACTGGTTTTACTATTAGGTCAGGCGGCTGCCCATTTTGTTTTTGACCCAATGCGCACATTTGAAGAATTGCGAGGTGTGCACCCTGAGGCAGATACGGAACAAACCGTTGCTATTACACATGGGTTAAACGAGCTAATGAAAATTCCCAGCCTAAAAGTTGATACATGGGCTGACTTACAAGCGCTGATCACTACATAATACCATGCTCTCATTTCGAAATATGACCGAACAAGATTTACCGTGTGTATCTAAGGTAGAACATTCAGCTGGGCGCTATCCATGGCAACAGCATGCCTTTATTGATAGCCTAAAATCAAACCACTGCTGTAAAGTTGCACTTATTGGGGATGTTATTATCGGTCATGGCATTATAATGACCGTGCTTGATGAAGCGCACTTATTGATTTTATCAGTGGATAAAGCTTACCAAAGAAAAGGCTACGCAAAGGCACTGCTACGCCATTTAATTCAAGAAGCCGAAAAGCGGCAAGCCACAATATTGTTTCTTGAAGTACGAGAATCTAATAATGTTGCCTTTCAATTCTATTTAAACCAGGGTTTCAATGAAATTGGTAGTCGAACTAATTATTACCCTACTAAAAGGGGAGAAAAAGAAAATGCTATATTAATGGCAGCAACCCTTTTCCCATCTAATAATCTACCCAGAGATTATTAACATCGTTATTGTGAAAATTATTTGCTTGGAAATTTTTATTATTAATTAAACTAAAAAAATAAATTCTCATACTTTATTATATAACTCTACATCAAGATACGTAGCTATCTTAGTAATTTATATCATCTAAATTATTATTTTAGATAATAACATGAAATTTTTTTCCAAACCCCTTATGCTTATGGGACTGTTGCATAAAACTGATTTTTCAAAAAAACCGCCTATTTTGACAATACCCGCTAATTTTTAGGGGAAATTAGCATTAAATAAGTGCTGACATTTCTTCATAAGCCATTTTTAACTGCACCTAAAGTTTAGGCGTGGCTATTTTCAGGGGTAATATCAGCCTTGTTAATTAATTATCCTTACGACGGAATATACTTAGAGAGCTTTGCACGAAAAGCCACAAGGCTCGGATTATATGAGATAATGACATTTTTCTTTTTGTAAAATATAGACGATGGCCTGGAAGAATTTAAAACAAAATAGAACTTACGCATTGACAGACATCCAAAAAAATTGCTAGATCAGCAGAAAAACAGCGGATGTCGTCGTGCATAGAAAAATAACACGGCCAACAACAGCTAAGTGTGACCTACCCAAATAC
>JAQYUY010000103.1 GCA_028728195.1 Endozoicomonas sp. (ex Botrylloides leachii) | reverse complement strand
CTACGGCAGTTCGCAGGATAGATACGTCTTGTGGAGAGACGGAACAAGAGAAAATACAAAATATGAGCAGAACATGATCTAAAAATTCAATTTCCTAAGCTGGTTAATACAAAAGACTGCGAAAATTTTGTCATTGAGCTTAAAACGGCGGAGTTGATCGGATCATGCAAAGCTCTCTAATTAAAATTAAAAATCATTCTAATGCTACAATTAATTCGCAATATACTAATTAACCTTAGATTATTATTGCGACAAATTAATCAGAAAAAATAAATTTTTTCCTCAAAAATTAAAGCAGATAATTATAACACTCATAGCTGCAGTAAATTAAATATACCTGAAACGGATAGAGCAAGGTACAACATGATAAGACGTTTTTTTTTAAGCATATTGATTGTTTTTTTTACCCTGCAATTAGCTGTTGCAGAAAATGAAGAGGATCTTTCTCTAAAAGATGTAACTAGTAGCACTTCAAGGTCAAATCAGCTTTATCAAGGCGGTATGCTTATGCTTATGGGGGTAGCACAAATTGCCATTGGAGCTACAACATGGATCTTCCACTCAGATAATCATGGCGATGAAGATGCATTGGATTTCAGTGGCGACCATCATGATGATGCATTGCATTTCAGTGGTGATCACCACGATCATGACAGCTCATTTTTAACCGTGGTTGCCGTGGGGCATATATGGGAAGGCGCATGCAATGTTGGGGCAGGTTTTACTAGAATCATTGGCGCATTTAAGCACGACAACAAAAGGCATAAGGTTCTTGCAACAACACTACAAACCCTTAGTTTAACAGGAACAGGAGCGACAGCATACGCTGGTTTAACCAATAGTGATTTATTGCATGGCTACTGTCACTCAGCTCAAACCGCATTAGGCCTGCTAACAACCCTGCCCCATATTATCGCATGGACTTATCCGCTCATAACAAAAGATAAGACAGAACACCCACTCTTTAAGAAAGTAAAAAATGCATTCAGTACGTCTGGTTTCGGTCTTGAGGTTATCCCTTTAGTGATTGTAGCCGTTGACATGAGCTCTGGTTTATACGCAACGGAAGCCGCATGCAGTGGCTTGCTATGTCTGCTTGGTTCAAAGCACTACCTCTGTGATCATGCAAAACAAAAATGTGACAAGCACAAACATACGCAATGTGAGCGTGGCTGCTTAACTACACGCGATCGCGATGGTGTACCGCTGATGATTGAGGCGGCTACTAAAGAACCAGCTGATGAAAATGAAGACGATCCCGAAGCGGGCGGACTAAAAAATGCTGCTATTGTATGGATCAGGCAAGATGACGACAATTCTGATTTCAACATGGCTAGTCCCACCCTGAACTTCATTCAGGATGAACAATCTGAATAGCAACTCCTTTAAATGAAAAGCGTTTATCGGCGTGAATATGGTTATTCACGTCTTTTTAATGAAGATTAATGAAGAAAGGGTGGGAATGACTTAACGTCTGACACAGCACAGAAGTCGGCCCTGAAACCCTACCCTTTTAATGGATTAAGCTATATCGCTATTTGAATTCTAAGGAAATTAACTTTACAATGGCTCGCTCTTAATTTCAGGCTTTTAATTTATGTCAGCTCCAGCGTCCTCAGCGTCGCTTACATCACGTATTAACTTTTTTGTATTTTTGTGCTCCACAGTACTGATCATACTCTTAGTTGCAATGACGGCCATATATCCGCAGCATATCAGCACGGCGTTTACTTGGCTACAACAAGTTATCATGGCTAATGCCAGCTGGTTTTATATAGCCGCTGTTGCCCTTATACTGGTATGCACCGCCTACCTTGGCTTATCTCGTTTTGGCGCAATTAAGTTAGGTCCAGACCACGCCACACCAGATTTTAGCTTTGCTTCTTGGTTTTCGATGTTATTTTCTGCCGGCATGGGCGTTGGCTTAGTGTTTTTTGGCGTTAGCGAGCCAGTGCTGCATTTCCTCTCTCCCCCCATAGGGCAGGGTGGTACGATGAAAGCAGCTAAAGAAGCAATGAATATCACCTTTTTTCACTGGGGCCTTCATGCTTGGGCTATTTACGCTATCGTGGCTCTGATTCTTGCATTTTTTGGCTACCGCCGCGGCTTACCACTGACATTAAAATCCGCACTTTACCCTTTGATAGGTCAGCGGATTAATGGACCGATTGGTTACGCTGTGGATGTTTTTTCTATCCTCTGCACAGTCTTTGGTGTTGCAACAACCATGGGGTATGGTGTGTTGCAGGTCAATGCCGGTTTGAACTACCTGTTGGGTATTAATATAAACACTCAAAATCAAGTATTTCTCATTGTAGGTATTACGGCTTTGGCTACCCTGTCTGTGGCGACTGGCTTGAAAAAAGGCATAAAATACCTATCAGAAGCCAATCTTTTTATTGCCCTACTGTTATTGCTGGCTATTCTATGTTTGGGACCGACAAGCTTCTTGTTTCGAGCATTAGTTGAAAATACTGGCAATTATTTCAGCGGTATTATCGACAAAACATTTAATCTCTACACATATAGCCCCCATAACAAATGGCTCGGTGGCTGGACGCTTTTTTATTGGGCTTGGTGGATCTCCTGTGCGCCTTTTGTCGGCATGTTTATTGCCCGAATTTCCAGAGGCCGAACAATCAGAGAGTTTGTAGGCGGTGTGATGCTGGTGCCAGCCGGCTTAACCTTTATTTGGATGACCGTCTTTGGTAACTCTGCGATAGAATTGATAGCTAATCAAGGGGCTGCTGACCTTGGTAGCATAGTACAACACAGTCCTCCTATTGCCTTGTTTAAATTTCTAGAATACTTTCCAATGTCACATTGGTTATCAGTGCTGGCAGTGATATTAATTGTTATTTTTTTTGTCACTACCGCTGACTCCAGCGCTATGGTCATCGATATCATTGCCTGTAATGGCTATGTAGATAAGCTCCCAGTATGGCAACGGGTATTCTGGTCGTTGGTAATAGGGCTTGTTGCAATGGCGCTATTATTAGCCGGAGGCTTAAAGGCGCTTCAGGCCGCGACCATTGTCTCAGCCTTTCCTTTTACTATCATTATTTTAGTACTAGCCTATGTCTTAATAAAAGAACTGAGAATTGAAATTGCTAAAAAGGAAAGCTTAGTTCAAACACCATTAACCCCAAAAATAGGCCATCAGCCTATTCCTTGGCAGAAACGCTTAAAAAATCTTACCCATTTTGCCTATCACTCTGATGTTAAGACGTTTATTAATAGAACGGTATTGGAAGCAATGCAATCTATTATAAAAGAATTAAACCAAAAAGGGTTCGAGGGTGGCATTGGAGTCAATGTAAAAAAAGCTAGCCTGACTTTAAGGATTTGCCATGGTGATGAATATGACTTTATTTATCAAGTTTATCCACGCAAGCATCAACAACCCAGTTTTATTTCAAATAATGAGCACTACAATAATGATCAATGCTACGTACGTGCAGAAGTTTTTCTGCGTGAAGGCGGGCAGAATTACGACATTATGGGCTGGACAAAAGAGCAGGTGATAGGTGATATCATTGACCAATACGAAAAGCACATGCATTTTTTACACAAGGTACGTTAAGCGATAACGTTTAACGGAAAGCCCAAGCAGTTATACACTTTCAAATACTCATACCCATCGTCTTTTCTAACTACGCTATTGCATGGATCACCCTTATTACGGTAGTTAGAAAACATAATGGGTATAAAATAATTGAAGGCGAGTAACCATGCAGCCTTTTGCTAGCTAATAGCTATTACGGCTCATATAATTCCTTACGATTGCAAAAGCATGTCAGTGCTTCGGGATTTGCCAATGCTTCTTTATTAGACGCCATCAAACCATGCACAAGCGCTTTAACTGCCAATTCTGCAATTTTTCCATTAAGAGTGCGAGGGATATCCTCCACCTGTAGAATTTTTTCCGGTACATGGCGAGGGCTAGCATTGACTCGAATGACAGACTTTATCTGGTCAATCAGCGCATCACTAAGGGACTTATCCTCTCTTAATATTACAAATAAGATAATGCGTACATCATCTTCCCATGTCTGCCCAATAGCAATACTTTCAACTACATCATTAATTTTTTCTACCTGACGATAAATTTCTGCGGTGCCTATGCGTACGCCACCTGGATTAAGTATCGCATCTGAACGACCGTGGATAATAACACCTCCATCAGGGGTTAATTCACCATAATCACCGTGGCACCAAATGCCTGGATATTGACTGAAATAAGCATGTTGATACCGACTACCATCTGGGTCATTAAAAAAACCGATTGGCATAGAAGGAAAACTTGACTGACAAACAAGCTCACCTTTACTACCTATTACCGGTTGACCTGCTTGATTAATAAACTGTACATCCATAGCTAAACCACGACACTGAATCTGTCCACTGACAACCGGCAGTATCGGACAGCCTAAGACAAAACAAGAAATAATATCAGTGCCCCCCGAAATAGACGACAAACAAATATTATTTTTTATATCCTTATACACATAGTTAAAACTTTCATCCGCTAAAGGTG
Organism: Endozoicomonas sp. (ex Botrylloides leachii); assembly: GCA_028728195.1. Taxonomy (GTDB): domain Bacteria; phylum Pseudomonadota; class Gammaproteobacteria; order Pseudomonadales; family Endozoicomonadaceae; genus Endonucleibacter. The sequence goes on along the minus strand of JAQYUY010000103.1, from coordinate 9,147 downwards.
AACCCGTAGAAAGCAGAGTCTTAAGATGTGATAAGTCATGAGTCTCTATGGGTTTTGCCCCCGATTTTTCCAGAGCAGTGATATATTTTGCACTGGTACCAAATACCGTGATCTGCTCTTGCTCTGCAATATCAAATAATGTGGTTGATTTTGGATAAAAAGGTGAACCCTCATACAATACCAAGGTTGCCCCCAGCGCTAATGCTGAGGCTAACCAATTCCACATCATCCAACCACAGGTAGTAAAGAAAAATACCCGATCGCCTGTTTTTACGTCAGTGTGCAAACCTAACTCTTTTAAATGTTGTAGTAGCGTGCCTCCATGGCCATGCACAATACATTTAGGTACCCCCGTTGTGCCTGAGGAGTACAGGATAAATAAAGGGTGATTAAAAGCGACTGGCTCAAAAAAAACAGCATGCTGCTCAAGATCTAAAAAGTCTTCATATAAAATCGTCTTAGCATTTGTTACGGTAGTGTTATCTTGATTGGTAAAAGGAACCACCACTGTCAAAGCAATATTATCGAGGCCAGACTGCACCTTGGCTATTTTTTCTGTCCAGTCAAACATTTTGCCATTATAAAAATAACCATCGGTGACGATTAGCACTTTGGGTTTTATCTGATTAAAACGATCAATCACACTCTGCACACCAAAATCAGGCGAGCAAGAAGACCAAACCGCCCCTAATGCGGTTGTCGCTAGCATGAGCACCATTGTTTCAAGGCAGTTGGGTAAAATTGCTGAAACGCGATCTCCCTTGACAACCCCCGCGCTTAATAAGCCTGCCTGCGCAGCCGCTACCTGCTTAACTAGTTCGGCAAATGATAATGTTGAACGCTGGCTCTTTTCCCCCCTAAAAATAATTGCCGTGCCTTTATGCTGGGGCCTGAGTAAATGTTCTGCATAGTTTAATGTTGCATCAGAAAACCATTTAGCCCCTGGCATTGCATCTTGCTCAAGAATAGCTGATGGTCGATGATGAAATTGAATATTAAAAAATTCAGTAAGGATCTGCCAGAAAGTTACTCGATCACGGACACTCCATTGATACAACATGGAATAGTCTGAAAAACATAGCCCTGTTCTGCTTTCAGTAAACGCAATAAAAGCAGACAGTGAGCAATCTTGAATACGCTGGATGTCAGGTGACCATAAAATGGATGACATGGTGCGATCCTTTTTGGTGTGTAACTGGTAAGCCCCCTTTACATTCTAACGACCGACATCAACATGGCAAGCAGCCTACTTAAAAATACGTTATCTGTCGTTAAAATTGCCGTAGACCTATACAAAAAACCATGAATGGCCTGTTAAATACTCAGTCATAGTAAGCGAAAAGGAAAATAAGGAGGATATGCTTATAGCAATACCGAGTGTAAGTACTACTGATACGACTCATCTCTTTTGACCATGCTATTGCATCGCCTATGCTAACACCAACACAGCATTGGAACTTCTCGCAATAGTTCTGCTATAACTCATCATTCTGCCTTGTTCTGGCGTCTGGCTGCCCATGCTTATTAGGGTAGTGAGAAAAAACGATGGGATTACACTTTTACGCTCATCATGTTAAGAAGAAGGGTATTGAGCGTTATAATATGGGGTAATTAATCAAAAAATCTTTTAATTACGCAGATTTTTTTGAAAAAAATGGAAGGCGCTTGGCCTTCCTCTATGCTGTTTCTAGCTTTCGCAATGCACGTTTACGATCGTATTAAAATTTATACGATACCGCCAGATAAGGGGTTTTTGAATAATCCAGCGTATATTCTAGTTTAGCATTGGCGGCAAAGGTAAGATCACCTTTCGTATTCATCTTTAAATATCTATAGCCTAGCTCGATATCAAATTGATCTACCTGAGCAACCAGCCCTGCTTGCGCGCCGTAAACGAAGCCATATTTAGTATCCTCCACAGTTTTGATGGAAGTTAGCTTAAATTTTGACCGATTAAAACCCACCGTTGCTCCAATAAAGGGCTTAACCAAATAGCCTAAATCAAAGAGATAGTCAGATGATAGTAAAAACTGGTAGTTTTGTGCTTTTATCGATGCTAGATCTACTGAGTCAGAGTAATCACTCCGCTTATGTAAGCTGACATAAGCTCTTACCTGTTCATTGAGATAAGAACCAAATCTGATACCGTATTGATTTTGTTTATCCGAGTTTGTTTCTTCTCCAGCGGATATCCTAATATTGTTACGTCCAAACTCAGCCCCCATAAACATATTATCATCAGCCATAGCATTGGACGCAGCAATACCCGCAAGTCCTAAGGTGACAGCTGCACATAGGTTTTTCATAATTACTCCGATAGTTTCAACGAAATTCTGTTATCAATACGCAGAGGAGTTTTTAGCAGGAATTTATGCTTAATCTAATAAAAAACGTATAGCGTTTTCTATATCAAAAAAAGTCTCTGCCTTTACTAATTTTCTTAGTTAAGAATAAAAAAATGTCCGCTATTTTATCGAAAAAAGACTAGTTGCATTGACCTATCAACTCCCTGAAGGAAAAAAATGACGTAATACAACACTTATTAAGTCAATCAAATAAAAGCAAACAAGCTAGGCATACTAAACCAAGAAACTTAGATAAATCTTCCCGTGACAATAAGATTGTAGACTCTCACATGATGTAATCAATAGATTTTTTTCCAGATTGCTTTATTTTTTTGAATTATAATATTTATTTTTATTATTTATTCATCTAACAATTATTTTAAATAACCCCCATAGTATGTGGATATAGTGGCATTTAATATTTTCATTGATATTACATAATTTAACCCATGTAAATATTACCAAGTACAACATATGCACCGATGTCTGTTTTAGACATAAATCGCTATGCCAAACCAATCAAAAGAATACATTAGCTTTTCTGGATTAGCTTATTATTTTCACACTCAAACTCTTACTTCAGTACACAATAGGTTTCAAACTAGCCCGGTTTCCGGTAAAACTAAAAGAGTAATACGAGGTTCTTAACGTGTTTGAGCTATTGCAAGTTGTCTTAACAAGGCCATGTTGATAGGCCCTAATGATGTCAAGGTGTTTCAACGTGACTTATGGCAGCGCCAAAATAGCTATTAGCTAATTATCGTTATGGAAAACGAGAGTCATGCTTATGCATATCCTCCGACTAAACAAAGCAGGACAGCCCATTGAATGGTTAACGTGGCAAGACGCCATCTGTCTGTATTCACGCGATCTAGTATGCTGGAGCTTGGGCGATATTATTTATCGTGCAAGAGGTGGATATAATCGTATCACCGGCAGAAAAACAGTCATTGAGCTACCGAGCATTATTGCTTGTGGCGGGAAAAAACTGGTTCATCCGAGAAATAATCCCATTTTAAGCAATGCGGCCCTGTTTGAAAGAGATGGTTTTCAATGCATGTATTGCGGCAAATATTTCCATAAAACATTAATGACCAGAGATCACATTGTACCCAGCTCTCGCGGTGGCAAAGATGTATGGGAAAATGTAGTAGCCGCTTGCAAACGCTGCAATCAACACAAAGACAACCACTTGTTGCAAGAGATAAATATGTCTCTCATAGCCTTACCCTATCGCCCCAATGCAGCTGAATACCTTGCCTTAGTTAACAGCCGACGAATCCTACCTGATCAAGCTGATTTCCTCAGCAAACAGTTCTCGAGAAACTATCGAAAACAAAATAATCCGCAACTGAAAAATACTCAGGACACATCCAGTATTGTTCAGTAGCGTGTACTGATTGTGACACCGATATTCTTCACACATTAACAGCTCTCTTTATCTGATTGGTTAAACTTATGCCAGACAACATGATTTGTCTGGTTTTTTCTGTCAAAGTTAACATTAACAATCAACTTTAATTTCATTATCCTTTGCCAAAATCAGGTGAAAAGTTGTGTTCAAGCGGAGCGGATCAATGCACATACATATTCTAGGGATATGCGGATCTTTCATGGGTAGCCTGGCTATTTTGGCTCGAGATCTTGGGATTAAAGTATCTGGATCAGATGCTCAAGTTTACCCGCCAATGAGTACTCAACTAGCAGATGCAGGTATTGAACTCATGGAGGGATACAGCCCAGAACATCTGAGCCCGGAACCTGATTTGGTTGTAATTGGCAATGCTTTGAGCCGTGGCAACCCCGCTGTTGAACATATCCTTGATAAGAGCTTGCCTTATATATCAGGGCCTGAATTTTTTGCCCGCTATATTTTGAATGATAAATGGGTATTAGCTGTGTCGGGTACCCATGGAAAAACAACCGTATCCAGTATGCTGGCTTGGATTCTAGAACATGCTGGCATGAACCCCAGCTTTCTTATTGGCGGTGTACCTGAAAATTTTGGTATTTCTGCTCGAAATGGTAACACACCCTTTTTTGTTGTAGAGGCAGACGAATACGACACTGCTTTTTTCGATAAACGGTCCAAGTTTATTCATTATCGGCCAAAAACATTAATTATAAATAACTTAGAGTTTGACCATGCCGATATTTTTGAAGATTTAGCCGCCATACAAAAGCAATTTCACCACTTAATTCGCACAGTTCCTCGTCTTGGCCGCATTATTTTCCCTGCCCATGATCAGGCAATTCAAGACGTCTTGAGTCAAGGCTGTTGGTCTGAACAAGAGCCTCTTGGGGACAACTGGACAACAACCATTAAGTCTAAAGACGGTTCTTCTTTTGACGTACAGAAACAAGGCTTGCTTTGTGGCACTGTACAGTGGGGGCAAACAGGGCAGCACAATGTTGATAATGCATTAGCAGCAATTACAGCAGCTTATCATGTAGGGGTATTGCCTGAAGTTGCCTGTGAGGCTTTATGTCGTTTTAAGGGGGTGAAACGTCGTATGGAACTTGTGGCTGACGTTCGTGGAGTAAAAATATATGATGATTTTGCTCACCATCCTACGGCTATAGCGACTACACTACAAGGCTTTACTGATCAGGTTCGCGAAAGCCCTGTACGTGTTATTATTGAACCGCGCTCAAATACTATGAAAATGGGCGTACATAAACAAAACCTTGTTCAGGCAACAAAACAAGCTTCTGAGGTAATCTGGTTTAAACCACATGATTTAAACTGGTCGTTAGAAGACGCTGTAGCCAGTAGCTTAGTGCCGGCTAAAATAATGGATACCACAGAAGCTATTGTTAACTACATTAAGGAAACGACCAAACCCGGAGAACACTTACTCATTATGAGTAATGGTGGCTTTGAAGGCATTCATTCACGTATTGTTAAAGCGCTTGAGGAACACTAGTGACCGATACGATTACCCTTGCAATGACCGGTGCATCCGGCGCACAGTATGGCCTGCGACTGTTGCAAAGTCTTGTCGTTGCAGATAAACGTATTTTCTTTATGGTTTCAAAGGCTGCACAAGTGGTTTTGCAGACAGAAACGCTATTACCTTTAACAAACAACATAGAAGAAATACAACATACGCTGACAGCATATACTAAAGCACAGCCTAAACAGATTAACGTGTTTGGTCGAGAGGACTGGATGGCGCCGGTGGCTTCAGGCAGTGGAGCATCAAGTAAAATGGTGATTTGCCCTTGCAGCTCAGGAACGCTCTCGTCAATTGCCTATGGCGCCAGTAACAACTTGATTGAACGGGCTGCAGATGTCGCTTTAAAAGAGCGACGTCAGCTAATACTGGTCTCCAGAGAATGTCCACTATCGGAAATTCATCTGGAAAACATGCTGAAATTAACCCGTATGGGCGCTGTAATTCTTCCAGCCTCACCCGGCTTTTATAACCAGCCTAAAAGCATTGATGATCTTATCGACTTTGTCGTCGCCCGCATATTAAGTCAACTTGGTATTGACCAGGCATTAATGCCCGACTGGGGCGCTGACAGGCTGTAAGCTTTTTGACATAGTTTTCTCTCGGGGCATATTGTGTAACCACAGCGCCAAAGCATCTAAATAAAGCGATATATCATTCTTAGAGGAGATGGCTTCAGCGCTTACACTAACCGTAAACGTATCGGGCAATTCAGTTTCCGTTACCACTTTCTGATACAAAGCATTTGGTTGGTCTGAAATAACCAGCACTGAACCCGGTGTTGGTTTTGTTGCAAGCCACTTTTTCAGGGTATCTCGAGTATTGGGGCGTTGCCAGTATGTGCTCTGCCATCTTCTCTCGCTACTTATAAACTGACAACCTAAAGTTTGCATTGTTGTCGGCAAATCTTTTAGCAACCATATCATTTTAGCCGCTTCTGTTTCATTAGAGGGATACACCAATGAATTTTTAGTTGATAGGTTTGCTTCTTGTAACAACAGCTTTGGCTTATCTATCTTCGCTGTTAAAGGCCGTTGTCCCGTTAGCGACACAATATGTTTTGCCCTAATGCCTTGATTCCATAGATTGATGATTTGGTTGAGCCTACTACGCATCCGCGGGATAGTAGCGCCCAGCCACAGGATGTAATCATAATGCTGTTTGTCTGGCTTGAGCGCATTGACCAACCCCATGCTGGTCAATAAATCCATGGCTTCTTTTTTTACTTTAGGTGAAAGTTGCATCGGCTGTACATCCCACCTTTCTTTGTCTTTCTGTCGACGCCATACCTGTGCAGCATCTATCATGGATGCTCTTGTTTTTTGATGAGGGACCTGCAATAAAGTTTCTAACTGGTCAAGCTGATCAAATAATGTATTTTCATCGGCTTGCAATGACGTGCTTAATAGCATAATAACTGTCCATAAAAGGCAAACACCTATTTTAAGCTCAGTGATTAGCCTAAAGATAATATTGCCTATGCCGCATTGTTTTTTTTGATGTATTACGAGAACTGATAACATCAGATAGCAACCTATTTATTTAGAAAGTTACTAACTATAGATGCCAATGCTCATTTTTTCCTGAGTTTTTTATATGGAGGGTGTCACTGCTGTTTCTAGCAACTGCTTATCTTGAATAAGATGCTGATCCAGCATAGGCTGAGGCCAATCATCAGGATAGTGACTTAACATAGCCTCCATCATGATAGTATATTCATCTGCTGGCTTTGTTAGCAAATAAGTAAGAAACGTATAAAGCCTATCAGATAGTTGTTGGTTAAATGCGCTTATTTCGTTATCAGACACCTTGTTTTGCTGCTGGCATGCTTCAATTACCGAGTCTTTCATGCAGTTTGCAGCAATAACTAATGCCAGTCTTTTGACGTTTTCTTCGTTCATGAAGTAACCTTTTTTCTTGTAATTATTAACGGCCCATAAAATAAAATTAGCTTTTATTTCGCAAGCTTCAAGTCAACACGTAATGATATTTAATATAATATCATTACTCAGGTAAGTACTAGCTTTTAAAAAAATAAAGCGCCAATATCATTTTAATGGCAGAGTCATTCTTGCTTATTTATTTTCTTCCTCTGTATCCCGTGCCTGCCACAAAATACCTTGACCTAATTGATTTAGAGCTTCTAGTCTTTTTCTGGTCATGTCAGTATCATATGCATACATATTTTCTAGGTAATCTATATTATTGCTGTATGCTCCTATTAGCTCAGACTGAGCCTTTTTTAAATTTCTCCAAGCAGTTTGCATATCTTTCAGAATAAGTTGCTGCTCTTTAGTCGCATATTTCATTAGCCGATCAAACTGTGCATTAAGTTTTAATGTATCATTTTTTAGTGCTTGTTTGTCATAGGAAAAGGCAACACCTTCATGTTGTATATTTGTTTTTAGCCCATCCTTTTTATGTAGTATTACCTCTCTCAATTGCTTTAATTCTTTTATTCTTGCCTGTGTCATCGCAACTTCACTACCCGTCGTCCATTTTTCATAGGTTACACCCTCATAATAGGTTCTGACTAATGCAGACTGTGCTATTTTAAGCGCTTCCCAAGCAGCGTGCATTTCATCTAGAATGGCCTTCTGTTTAGGATTGCCATGTTTTTTTAACTCTTCAAGTAACTTATTGAGTTCAATGTTATCGACCTCTAGCGTTTCTATATTACATGGAATAACACTAGCCTCTGCCCACATTCCATCATGTTTTTTATTATATTTTGGGCATTTTAGCTCATAGTCAGCAAAGTACCCCCCGCAAGGATCATCCGCAAAAGAAAACGTTGTAATGAACAATGATAATAAAAAATAGCCATTAAACCTTAAAAGATTATTTTTAACAGTTTTGATTTTCATATATTACTATCCTCACAAATTACTATCCTCACAAAAAAGTAGCTGAAATGATAATTAACCAAGAGCTGATAGCAGCTAAATCTGTTACATTATGGCAGATAATAAATGATAAAGTTGTTAATTATTTTTGATAGAAAAGCTCTTCACTTTTATATGGGAGTTGGCTGGTGTTTGGGTAGCTAGAGCAATCAGGATCATCCACACGGCGACAGTAATTTATTTAAAATAACTCTCGCCTTTAGCAGTGACTATAATTCCCTACAAGGGTGTTTAATTTGAACTGATATGCAATATGAATCAACTGCCATACCAACAATTATGCACTATCGAATATTTTATCAAGATCTGTAGCATTATGACGCTCATGTAATTGTTTTTCCACAGGACCGAAGGTTTTATTGGCAATGCGCCCTCGCTTGACAGGAATTCTTTTTTCGATATGCTTTGCCCACCTACAAAGATGGGTATATTCTTCTGCATTAAGGAATTCAGCTGCTTCATAAGTATCATTAAGAACAATAGAGCCATACCATGGCCAAATGGCTATATCAGCAATAGTATATGTTTCACCAACCATATAGGTTGATTTCTCTAAATGTTGATTTAGAACGTCTAGTTGTCGCTTAGTTTCCATTGTGAAACGGTCAATGCAGTACTCTATTTTTAAAGGTGCATATTTATAAAAATGCCCAAACCCTCCACCCACATAAGGAGCGCTTCCTACTTGCCAGAACAGCCAATTTAGACATTCTGTACGACTTCTAGCATCTTTTGGCAAAAAGATATCAAATTTTTCTGCTAAATAAAGCAAAATAGAACCCGACTCAAATACACGGATGGGGGGAGTTACACTACAATCAAGCATGGCTGGTATTTTTGAGTTTGGGTTGATACCAACAAAATCGCTACCAAATTGCTCTCCGTTGCTAATCCTTATCAAGTGCGCATCATACTCTGCATCGGAATAGCCTAATGCTA
>JAQYUY010000102.1 GCA_028728195.1 Endozoicomonas sp. (ex Botrylloides leachii) | reverse complement strand
AACAAGATCCTCTAAATTCACGAGTTCTGACTGGCTGATCATATGCATTCCTAAGCAAGTTTACTTTGAAAGTATTTTATCAAAAAAACAGCTTCCTTTTAAGTTATGCAACAGCCCCAAAATATGAGCAGAACATGATCTAAAAATTCAATTTCCTAAGCTGGTTAATACAAAAGACTGCGAAAATTTTGTCATTGAGCTTAAAAAGGAGGAGTTGATCGGATCATGCAAAGCTCTCATATCAAATGATTTATTTTTTTGTTTCTAACTTCGGTGGCTTCATATCAAAGTCAATTTCTTCGCACTCAGGATAATCCGAGCAACCTCAAAAATACGTACCTTTTGATTTGCAGGCTCGAATAATTAAGCTGTAGCTACGGCTACAAGCTATTGGCGTAAAACCTAGGCGTTTCACGCAGTGCTAGTGTTCGGATGTTCTGCGCAATAGCGTAGTTAGAAAAGATGATTGGTATTATTCAGCCTCTTTTGTAAGGGAAGATGAAAAAGTTGCCTGATGAATACTATGGCGTATTTCTGTGCTAAGTACTTTAAAAGCCTCGCCAGCGGCTACTTTGATTGAGTGATCAAATACCAATTTATCGCCATCAGATATTTTTATAACTCCTTGCTTTCTAAGCTGCTCGATAAAGCCTTTAAAGAGCGACTTATCAAAAAATTCAGGCGCATTAAGGCCATGAATAATACTCAGGCGCTGAGCAAGATCTCTAGCTTGGTTTTCTAACTGGTTCTGCCCAATAGTACCGCTATCATTGCTGATTAGTAGGCTCGTTGTCATATAGAAGCGTTCCAGTGTTTCTATAATCGCTCTTGATAATACTGTCAATATAATGAAGTGCGTAGAGGTTGTATCTGGGCCAAAATAAATACCCTCTTCGTCTTGCTTAATCAGTTGTTCTGCACACAGGCAGTTGAGCCATCGGTTGACAACCTTGAGGAACTCTATGGTATTCCATTCAAGAAACAATTCTGCTTTCAAATAAGGGTATAATATAGAGCAGATTCGTAAGACTTCTTTGCGCTGGATATTGGTATTATTAACAAAAATACAGCTAATTAATGAGGGAATAGCAAACACATGCAGAATATTATTACGGTAATAGGTCATTTGTACGGAGGTTTTTTCATCCAACCTATAAATATTGCCAAGTGAATCTGCTTGTTTGGTAATCAGTTTAAGGTTTTCAACGTAATGGATCATTTCATGTCCATCCATATTCGTCATAATGGTTTTATTGCTATAGGGTACTTTCGCTAGTAAATGAGAGTAAGCATTTAGCTGTAACAACAACTCTTGCTCGCCAAGCGCGTGCCGAGGCGTTGATAGCAGTGCCATCGCAACCATATTAACAGGGTTGATTGTTGCGGCTGAATTTATTCGGGTGACAACCTTCTCAGCCAAACTGTTTGTTACTGATTTCAACCAGCTTGGCTTTAAATCGACATATTGGCTGGAGCGCCAATCTGGTTGTTGCGCACTTAGGTATCGCCCAAGGTCAATGGGTTCTCCAAAATTGATCCAAGCCTGGCCAAAGTTGTTTTTTAATGCTGTTATGGTCTTTAAAAAATTCAGTGATGATTCTTTCTTTTTAGCCTTACCTTTTAGTTCACTAAGATAGGTTTTAACTTCCAGTACTTTTTCATACCCAATATAAACAGGAACAAATATTACAGGTTTACGGTTATCTCTTAAATGGCTACGAAGAGAAATAGAAAGCATACCTGTTTTGGGTGAAAGGGCGCGCCCTGTACGTGATCGCCCCCCTTCAATAAAGTATTCTATCGGGAACCCTTTGCTAGCTAAGGTGAACATATATTCATAAAAAATACTGCTATACAGTGGGTTGCCTCTGAAGGTTCGGCGCATAAAAAACGCCCCGCTTTTTCGCAAAAATGTACCAATAAGTGGCATATTAAGATTGATGCCTGCTGCAATGTGAGGCGGTGTAAGTCCTTTGTGGTATAGAACATACGACAGCAAAAGATAATCAATATGACTGCGATGGCAAGGCGTGTAAATAATCGTATTGGTTTTTGCCAATTCGTTCAAATGCTCAATGTTACTTATGTGTACACCACTATAAAACTTATTCCAAAACCAAGTTAGCAAGATATCCATAAAGCGGATAACCGGAAATGAAAAATCAGAAGCAATTTCATTGGCATACTGAGTAGCTTTATATTTAGCTTCTTCCAAAGAAATAGATTGAGCTGAAGCTTCTGCTTGAATTGCTTTTGTTATTTCAGGCCTATTTATAAGGTCATTGACCAAGGTTCGGCGATGTGATAGGTCAGGGCCAATAATAGATGTTCTTTGTTGTCGGAAATGAACACGAAGGATACGGCCTACTTTTCGTAGCGTTCGATCATGATCATTACCTTCATCTGTCAGAGCTTTCAGAGACAGTGCTGGGTTAAAGTGAACCAGTGTACTTCTACCATGTATTAAGGTAGCTAAAAATTTTCGGCAGCGTCCGCCAAGATTAAAATTCCAATCAAATAGCAACTTTAATGCAGAATGCTCCTTATCGGGAGAACGTCCCCAAAAGATAGACACAGGAACCAACTGAATATCTCTATCTGTTGCTTTTTCAACATAAGCAAGTAAGGACTCTAGTGTGGTTAATGACTTGGGGCGCTCTCTTTGAAAAATAAAACCTTCTTGCTGGCTTAGGTAGAAGAATGAGTAATTTTCTTTCGTACTCGAGGTGAGAATAGATTGATGTGGGCGGGGCAGTTTTGCCTTAATACACTCGTTTTCCAGTATCAACAGGTCTGAAAAAGAACGATTGCGAAAGACGTAGCAAACAGGTTTTTCGGGGTCTATTCTCAAATGATCAACGCTGTTATTTGTTACTGTTGTGCGAACCCAGCTCGACAGAATTTTTCTGAGGCTATGGAAAATAAAACGATTCATGAAAACTGATTTTTGCATAAAATTAGCTATGCGCCTTAAGCCGTGATAATAAATAACAAATGGCTAACCGGTGATCTATTGTTTAGCTGTGGTGCAATCATTCTGCGTGGCTACAACTCTGATTACATAATGATGACTTTATGCGCTACACCACCGATAAAATTTACACGAAGAAGCCAGTAATAGTCGATGGCACAGGGTTAACTGCTTAATGATAGCCTAAGGGTCAGCAACTGCTATCCTAAACATTTAGTGCGTATGATACTAATCATCTTTTCTATCTACGCTATTGCGCTGACCACCCGGACATCGGCACTGCGTTGGAACTTCTCGCAATAGCTCTGCTATTACTCATTATTGCGCCTTGTTCAGGAGTCTGGCTGCCCATGCTTATTACGGTAGTTAGCAAACATGGTTGGTGTAATATGTTTACGCCATGTTACGTAGAAAAACCGCTTAATGATTACATGTTAAATTGTGCTATACAAGGTTGACGCGATAAGCGATTTGGGACCATTGTGTATACATTATTGGAAAATTAACGTAGCGAGTAAATGCGTTAGCCTTTGCTCCGTTATTGCCAATGTAATCGTTGTCATGGAGAGATATTCAGGATGTTTTTTCTTTAAACTCACATAAGTCTTCAATCAGACAACTACCGCACTGAGGCTTCCTTGCCTTGCATACATAACGGCCATGTAGAATTAGCCAATGGTGAGCATTCATGATAAATTCTTTGGGTACTCGCCGCATTAGTCGTGTTTCAACTTCTAGGACATTCTTACCAGGGGCGATACCCGTACGATTGGCGACTCTGAATATGTGGGTATCGACTGCCATAGCAGGTTGATTAAATGCTGTATTTAAAACGACATTAGCTGTTTTTCTGCCAACACCGGGCAATGCTTCCAAGGCGTCTCGTGTATTAGGTACCACGCCATGGTATTTTTCCAGCAAAATATTGCAGGTTTTAATAATGTTGTTAGCTTTGCTGTTAAATAAGCCAATGGTTTTAATATATTGCTTTAGTTTATCCACACCGAGAGCCGCTATTTTTTCAGGCGTATTAGCTATTTGGTATAACTTATCAGTGGCTTTATTAACCCCGATATCTGTTGCTTGAGCAGAAAGAATTACGGCTATGAGTAGCTCAAAAGGCGATGTATAGTTCAACTCGGTGGTAGGTTGAGGATTTTGCTCCTGCAAACGCAGGAATATGCGAGTCCGTTTTTCCTTATTCATTGTCAGTTTTATATGCTCGTAGTAGCAGTATTAAAGTTGCAGCTACTGTAACAGTTCATTTTGCTTGATCCAAGCGCATTCAGTATAGTACTTCTTCCGGCATCAATGCTTGGAGATAAAGCCAGTCTATAAATCAATGGTAATGCTGGATAAATATTAAATAGATTATTTTTATTGTTTTTGCATATCCTTGATGCTCTTTATCAACGTCAGAATAGGTACAATAATTTCAATAACCATATAGGTTGCCTCTTTCAAGAAATTTAAAAAAGAACCTACCATTGATATAAATGTTGGTTTATCATCAGTTAACTTTTTTCTTTTCTTTATTCCATGTGGGTGTTTATTATTTTTTTCAGAAATTAACTTCTCTAATTCAGATATTCGCGATTCAGCATTTTTTAATTCCTCGCTTTTTTTATGAGAAGATGGCAATGCCTCATCTTTTCCTTTAGCAAAAGATTGTCTACTGTTAAAGGCAGGATATTTGGAACCTGTAGGCTTATCTTTATATTTAGATTTCTTTAATTTCTTTTCTTCTTGAACACACGGAGGCGGTTTTTTATATTTTGGTTTGCATGGTGTTTTTATCAAGTCTGATTCTTTTTTAGAATCTGTATTTGCTGGTTTAATTAAAGAATTATTTCCTTCCCTCAATAATGATAAAAGAAGATTATGCTGAATTTTTAAATATTTTTTTATACTTAAAATTTCAATAAGAGTCGATTTTTCAATTTTAGATCGGCTCATTATTTTTTTTTGAATAGCAGTTTTTTCGTTTGCACCCTTTTTAATAGGATAGTTTTTTGCTGGCACTGTGTGTGCTGCTTTACTGGCAAACTTAGGCATTGTTGCTAGTTTATCTTTCCTCTCTCTTGGTAGCCTAGGAGTGGGTGACATAGAAGACCGAGAGTAGTGAGTTGAGTGAGTGCTACCCGGAGGTGAAGCAAAATGTACTGGGTTCATAACTGTACCTCATACCTGTAAATGCAAAACATGACATTACTGTCAAATGCCTTCTATTCTATTTACAGTATTAATTGTTAATAGTTTCTCTTTTGACGTTACATTTAAGTTTTTAGTTGCAATCAAGTTAGTACTACTAACAGCCTTGTCAGACTTAACAAAGGTTGACATAGTAAGGGATTAAACATATGTTTCAAACGTACGTTTTATTTTTAGGTGTATTTCCATTGTAACCGCAATTATTTGGGGATCGTCATGCCAGAGTACAAAGCACCGCTTCGTGACATGCGTTTCGTCCGTGACGAGCTACTGAACTATGCTCACCACTATTCCCAGCTACCAGAAGCAGAAGAGGCAACGCCTGATATTGCCGACGCTATCTTGGAAGAAGCGGCCAAATTCTGCGAGCAAGTACTCTCTCCGCTAAATAAAGTAGGAGATGAACAAGGTTGCAAACTCGTTGGGGGTAAGGTAGAGACGCCCAAGGGCTTTAAAGAAGCCTATCAACAGTTTGTTGAATGTGGCTGGCCCTCTCTTGCTCATAATAAAAAATACGGTGGTCAGGGGTTACCTAGCTCTCTTGGCGTTGTATTGACTGAAATGATGGGAGAATCCAATTGGGCATGGGGTATGTACCCAGCGCTTAGCGGTGGAGCTATTGCGACGTTGGAGACTCATGGTACAGAAGAGCAAAAGCAGACCTATCTAACCAAACTGGTTTCGGGTGAATGGACGGGTACTATGTGCCTGACTGAGCCCCATTGTGGTACGGACTTAGGTCTATTGCGCACTAAAGCAGAACCGCAAGATGATGGCTCATATAAGATAAGCGGCGCGAAAATATTTATTTCTGCCGGTGAACATGATATCAGCAAAAACATTGT
This sequence comes from Endozoicomonas sp. (ex Botrylloides leachii), assembly GCA_028728195.1. Classification (GTDB taxonomy): domain Bacteria; phylum Pseudomonadota; class Gammaproteobacteria; order Pseudomonadales; family Endozoicomonadaceae; genus Endonucleibacter. Next base: position 7,748 of record JAQYUY010000102.1, on the reverse strand, counting down.
TCATATCGTGCTTGCCCGCTTAGCGGGTGCGCCGGAAGGTACAAAAGGCCTTTCATTATTCATTGTTCCCCGTCAGTTACCAGAAAACAATGGCGCTTCAACTCAGCGCAACGGTGTTAGCTGCGGTTCTTTAGAGCATAAGATGGGTATTCATGGTAACGCCACCTGTGTTATGAATTTTGATAGGGCTTCTGGTTATCTTGTGGGCGGACCAAATAATGGGTTGAACTGTATGTTTACCTTTATGAATGCCGCTCGTCTTGGAACAGGTCTTCAAGGCATAGCGCACGGAGAAATAGCATTCCAAGGTGCTTTGCGCTACGCAAGAGAACGATTGCAAAGTCGATCTCTTAGTGGAGTCAAATACCCTGAAAGCCCTGCTGATCCAATTATTGTTCATCCTGATGTCCGTCGAATGTTATTGACCATAAAAGCTTTTACAGAAGGTAGCAGGGCATTCGCTTACTATACAGCTAAACTTGTTGATCTAGCACTGTATAGCAAGGATCGTAAAGAGAAAGAATTGGCTGAGTTGCAACTTGGCTTTTTAACGCCAATTGTTAAAGCATTTATGACAGAAACAGGCTTTGAATGCGCAAACCTTGGCATGCAATGCTACGGTGGTCACGGTTATATCTCAGAGTGGGGTATGGAGCAAAATCTTCGCGATTGCCGTATTGCAACACTCTATGAAGGAACCACCGGTATTCAAGCGTTAGACTTGCTGGGACGTAAGGTATTGATGAGTCAGGGTGAATCACTTAAGAGTTTCACTAAAGTTATACATAAGTTCTGCAAAGCACAAGCAGATAATGAACAACTACAAGAATTTATAGAACCGTTGGCTGCTCTCAATAAAGAATGGGGAGAGTTGACAATGCAAGTGGGCATGAAAGCGATGCAAAACAAGGATGAAGTCGGCGCAGCATCTGTGGACTACCTCATGTATAGCGGTTATGCCTGCCTTGCTTATTTCTGGGCAGACATGGCTCGCACCGCTCAAGAGAAACTCGCAGAAGGCACCTCAGAAAAAGGCTTTTATAAAGCTAAAATTCAAACAGCGCGCTTTTTTTATCAGCGTTTACTACCGAGAACACTAACCCACAAAGCTTGCATAGAATCAGGCGCAGAAAATTTGGTGGATATGGACGAAGCTGATTTTGGAGCAGTTTAATCAATGCCTCTGTGCCACAAAGTTCTGCTTAAGATCACAGCCAAGGTGAATATTGATATTATTTTCATAAATAAAATAAAGACTTCATGCCTTCAGGAGAGCTGTTTTTATGATTAAATACAATGCCCCTTTGCGGGATATGCACTTTGTTATGTATGAAGTATTCAATGCAGAACAACGCTGGGGTCAGTGGCAAAATAACTGTGGTGTAGATAAAGAAACTGCTAATGCTGTTCTTGAAGAAAGTGCCAAGCTAGCTTCCCAAGTTATTGGGCCTTTAAATCATTCTGGAGATCAGCAAAGCTGTTCTATACACGATAATAAAGTATCAACTCCCAAAGGCTATAAAGCAGCTTACCAACAATATGCCTCACTAGGCTTTATAGGGTTAGGCGGTAATCCTGAATATGGAGGCATGGGAATGCCAAAGGTGATTGGTGCACAAGTTGATGAAATGATAAGCAGCGCCAATCTAGCTTTTACTCTATACCCAAGTCTCACCGCTGGCGTGGCATTGACGCTGGATACCCATGCGTCAGAACAAATAAAAGCGCAATACCTGCCAAAGCTTTATAGTGGCCAGTGGTCAGGTACTATGTGCCTTACCGAACCTCATTGCGGAACGGATCTTGGCATGATCAGAACCAAAGCCTCACGGAATGAAGATGGCAGCTATTTAATCACAGGCACGAAAATATTTATTACTGGCGGCGAACATGACCTTGCTGAAAATATTATCCATTTAGTATTGGCCAAACTACCAAGTTCTGCTGCAGGCACAAAAGGTATCTCGCTATTTCTTGTCCCTAAAATTAATATTAATGACCATGGTTCGTTAACAGATAGAAATAAGGTTAGTTGTAGTTCACTGGAACATAAAATGGGCATTAAAGCATCCTCAACCTGCGTCATGAACTTTGATAATGCCAGAGGCTATCTCATAGGTGAGGCTAACAGTGGCTTGGCAGCCATGTTTACTATGATGAACTACGAGCGTCTCTTTGTAGGTATTCAAGGGTTAGGGTGTAGTGTTATGTCATACCAAACGGCTGCCGCTTACGCTAAGGATCGTTTGCAAGGATACTCAGCAATGAGTGATGCTAAAAAACAGCATAAAACGGCTAATCCTATCATTGTTCATGGCGATGTTAGGCGTATGCTGTTAAATATGAAGGCGCTAAATGAAGCAGGCCGTGCTTTCTCAACATATGTTGCTATGCAGCTTGATATCGTCAAATTTAGTGATAACCCTGAAGAAAAACAACGTGCTGAAAATAAAGTAGCACTGCTAACCCCTGTCGCTAAAGCATTCTTTACTGATATTGGTTTAGAAAACTGTATTACTGGACAGCAGGTGCTTGGAGGCCATGGTTATATCTGTGAATGGGGGCAAGAACAGCTGGTGCGCGATGTTCGTATTACTCAAATTTATGAGGGCACCAATGGCATTCAAGCTTTGGATTTATTGGCACGCAAGATAGCTAAAAATGGAGGCGCTTATGCACAGGATTATTTCGCCGAGATCAGATGTTCGGTGACCTCCATGGATTGCATGCCTCTTGCACCGCTTTTATTACAGGCGCTTGATCGTCTTGAACATCTTACATACTCGTTATTAACACAAGCAAAAGATGACCCCAATGTCATCAGCGCCGCTTGTGTTGAATACCTTAATGCTTTCTCATATGTCTCTTATGCTTGGATGTGGCTTTTAATGGCAGACAAAGCGCGCAACGCGTTAGAAAGAGGTACAGTTGAAGACGCTTTTTACCAAGGAAAGATCAATACTGCTGATTACTATTTTAAACGGCTATTGCCAAAGGTGTACTCGTTGGCAGATGCTGCAGATTCTGGGGCTGATGCTTTATATGCGCTAGAGGATGAACAGTTCTAATGCGTTTTTATATGGTTACTACTAAATAGATCTATTCTATTTTTTAAGACTCAAGATAGCGCTGCATAACATGAAAAAACAGTAAAGGTTTTTATTTAGGCTGTCATCTTGCAAAAAGAGAATCAATAGTCGGCTATACCAATCACCGTTTTTAACTACGCCATTGCATTAGCCATCCGAACATCAGCACTGCATTTGAACTTTCTCGCAATAGCCCTGCCATGACGTCTTGTCCTGAAGTCCGGCGGTCTATCGCGTATTACAGTAGTTAGAAAGCATGATGGGTATTAGAACTTGGTGGGATCTTTTGCTTTATCCCTAGCAATTTCAGGTGTCACTACTTTCGACTTAACCAGTTCTTCAAGACACTGATCCAAGGTCTGCATGCCGATATTGCTACCAGTTTGAATAGCTGAGTACATTTGGGCAACTTTATCTTCACGAATCAGGTTTCGGATAGCTGAAGTGCCAAGCATGATCTCATGAGCAGCTACTCGCCCACCGCCTACTTTTTTCAGCAATGCTTGGGAGATAACAGCTTCCAGAGATTCTGACAGCATTGAGCGCACCATGGATTTTTCATCTGTTGGGAAGACGTCAATAATCCGGTCAATGGTTTTAGCAGCTGAGGTTGTATGAAGGGTACCAAAAACAAGATGGCCTGTTTCTGCAGCGCTAAGCGCTAGCCGAATGGTTTCAAGGTCGCGCATTTCACCCACTAAAATAATATCAGGGTCTTCACGCAATGCTGAACGCAACGCATTGTCAAAACTGAGCGTATCTCGGTGAACTTCCCGCTGATTAACAAGGCATTTTTTAGGTTGATGTACGAATTCCACAGGATCTTCGATGGTTAAAATATGCTCATATTTATTATCGTTAATGTAATCAAGCATTGCAGCCATTGTAGTGCTCTTACCTGAACCAGTTGAACCGGTTACACATACTAAACCTCTTGGCTTCATTGCAATATCTCGAAAAACTTGCCCCATATTCAAGTCTTCCATGGTTAATAATTTGCTAGGAATTGTTCTAAATACGGCTCCTGCCCCACGGCATTGATTAAATGCATTAACCCGAAAACGCGCCACGCCAGGCACCTCAAAGGCAAAATCGCTTTCCAGATTCTGTTCAAAATGCCTACGTTGCTTATCCGTCATGATGTCATAAATCAAAGCATGAACTTCTTTGTGTTCCATAGCAGGCACATTTACCCGTTTCACGTCACCATCAATACGAATCATTGGGGGCAAACCTGCTGATAAATGCAAATCAGAAGCACCTTGTTTATGACTGAATGCCAGCAACTCAGTAATATCCATTAGCTATCCCTTAGTATGTGAAACAGGTACACTAACGATTTCTTTAACGGGTACCCTATGACCGTGAATCATTGCCCATAGGAATCAGAGACTCCTATCGAATAACTATATCGGCAATAAAAGGTGCGGCTTGTGGGTAATGTTGGTGCTTTTTCTAAAGCGGTAGAATTGTGTAAGCAAATGTCATCAATAAAAGAGCGGTTTGAACAAGTCAATCAACGTATTAGGCAAGCTAAAGCCACCAGCAATCGCACCGACCAAGTCTGCCTACTAGCGGTCAGCAAGAAAAAATCAGTTGCGATGATCCAACGCGCCTATGAATTAGGGCAGCGTGATTTTGGGGAAAGCTATGTACAGGAGGCGTTGACTAAGATAGAGTCGTTATCGACTTTATCAGGCATTTATTGGCATTTTATCGGTCCCATTCAATCGAACAAGACCCGTGATATTGCCTCTGGTTTTAGCTGGGTGCACAGCGTAGATCGATTAAAGGTTGCACAGCGTTTAAATGATCAACGGCCTCTAGCACTTCCAGCGTTGAATGTATGTCTGCAAGTTAATCTAAATCAGGAAGCCGGCAAATCAGGCGTCTCAATTAATGCGCTACCTGAGCTGGTTAACAACATAATAATGTTGCCTCGATTGAAGTTGAGAGGGTTGATGATTATACCCGCTAAGGAGCAAGACCCAATCAAACAGCGTGAGCCGTTTAAAGCATTAGCCGAATTATTGGCCTCTTTGAATCATAGTCAGCACTTGAGTATGGATACGTTGTCCATGGGTATGACAAATGATCTTGATGCTGCAATAGCTGAGGGTGCCACGATGGTTAGAATAGGTACTGCTCTTTTTGGTGCCCGTCACTAAGCAACCCTAAGGATAAAGATGATGAGCATTTTAAATAAAAGCATTGGAGTGATTGGCGCTGGAAACATGGCGCAAGCCATTATCGGTGGTTTGCTAAGAGGTGGTTGTCAACCGGAACAGATTATCGCGACAGCGCCGAGTGAAAAAACACGCTTAACCATTAGTCAACAGTTTGGCGTTCATGTCTCTGCTAGTAACTTAGAAGCTGCAGGAAGCGATGTGCTGTTACTATGCGTAAAGCCTGATGTAATGAAAAATGTGTTAACAGAGATAGCACCGGTATTGGCTTCACAGAAGAAAACGCTTGTTATTTCTGTTGCAACTGGCATTACCGTGGATTGCCTTGAACGTTGGGCAGGTTGTTCGTTGCCTGTTATACGCAGTATGCCTAATACGCCTTCTCGTCTGGGTGTGGGGGCTTGTGGCCTCTTTGCAAACACGAACGTTAGTGCGGAAGATAAAGGATTAGCTGAATCTATTTTTAGCGCTGTTGGCATCTTTGAATGGGTGGCTGATGAAGCGCTTATTGATACAATTATTGCGGTATCCGGGAGCGCTCCAGCCTACTACTTTCTGTTTATGGAAGCTATGAAAAATAATGGCGTAGCGCTAGGGCTCACACCTGAAGTTGCTGAGCGACTGACGCAACAAACAGCTCTGGGCGCAGCTAAAATGGCATCTGAAAGTACGTTAAGCGTTGCTCAGCTTCGAAAAAATGTCTGCTCACCTGGTGGGCCAACAGAACAAGCGCTTCAAGCCTTTCAGCAAGGAGGGATTGAGCCCATTATCAACAATGCTATGCAGGCTGCTGTTAAACGAGCAAAAGAGATGACCAAAGAGCTGAGCAAGTAGTCATTTATACCCATTGAACGCATGAATGCTAGTTTTGGCGATGTTAATTTCTTGGAAAGAACAATAGCTGGTTTTCTCTGCGCATTCTAATGTCATTTGAGTATAGAGTGAGCAGTCGAGGTATTTATTATTTCAGGTTTATTGTTCAGCTACTAGGCGCTCTGCGTTACACTTCCTATAGTGACGGTTTAAGCCGCCTGAAACAGTGTGTTCATATCATAAGCTACTGAATAGCTATTGAGACCTGAAACATTTTTTAAAGATAGAGAGATAATATGTCCGCTGCACTTGTATCCAGCCTGCTTTTTTTAATACAGACGCTGGGAGCGCTGTATATCATGGCTGTTCTGCTACGCTTCCTCTTACAGGTCACGCATGCAGACTTTTACAACCCAATATCCCAGGCCATTGTTAAAATAACATCGCCATTGTTAAACCCGCTTAGAAAAATTATTCCTGGGTTTGGAAAAGTTGATGCGGCTTCACTGGTTTTAGCGTTGGCTCTGCAAATCGCACTCATTTATGGCATGTCTTCGATTAAAGGCATTAGTCTGTCATTGATTTCTTTTCAAGCCGTATTGATCGTAAGCCTGATCGAGCTTGCAACCCATATTCTAAATATCTACCTTTTCAGTTTAGTTATTATTGCTATAGCCAGTTGGGTAGCTCAGGGTAGCTATAATCCCGGTCTGATGTTGTTACTTCAAATAACAGAGCCATTGTCTAGCCGAGTTCGGCGCATTATTCCGCCTATTGGTGGTCTGGATCTGTCACTAATGGTTATTGTTATTATTATTTATTTCCTCAAAAATCTATTAGCAGGCATTGTCTATTAATTAATACCAGCCGTGTTTTCTAGCTACTGTTATGAGCATAGGCAGCCGGACTCCAGAACAAAGCAGAATAACGAGTAATAGCGTGGCTATTACAAGAAGTTCCAACGCAGTGCTGGTGTTCAGTGGTCAGCGAAATAGCGTAGTTAAAAAGATGGTTTGTATAATCCGGCAGCCTGAAAATATTCCTCAGTTTCCGCTTAACGGATAGGATTCAAAAACCAATAAAGAATAACATTCCAAGGAATCAGTGGCATTTTAGCTATGTTTTAATAGGAGCTAAAAAAAGGTGCCACCTAGCGGCATGTTCATCAGTTTGCAACAGAACCTTACAGTCCCTGTTTACTTTGAATTAAACGTGTACTCAAACCGTTTTTTAGAACCATCTAGCTCTTGAATAACCACCTTGTCGCTACCCTTATTATTTTGGGCGCTGACAATTATAGATTTACATTGACCCGAGTAACTTTTTAAATCTTTAAAGGAGGATGCTATTAAGGTTTTTAGGGCTTGATCGGTACTGTCTAGTTTTCCTATGACTACTCCCATAAATGGGAAGAATATTGCCTGCACCTGTCTGCCATTTTGGGTCTGTAACTGTTTTATGAGCGACTGTTTTATATCATAAATTTTTTGCCAATTGGGGAATTCGCTTTTTTTCCAATTGGGAGGTGCGTTCATGTTGACTATAGTAGTAGCCCTATAAAAATGTCATGAAACGTACTCTCTGAATAAGGTTTCTGGGTCACACATTTTTTCCCTTCTAATCGATTTTGCCTCCGCCCACTTATTCTCAATCGGGTTGA
>JAQYUY010000101.1 GCA_028728195.1 Endozoicomonas sp. (ex Botrylloides leachii) | reverse complement strand
CGAGCACTTTCAAGGATCGGAAGAATAGGTTCAAACTGTTCACGAGTGATATCGCTGGGGTACTTTTGTCTCATTCGATGAATTATCAAGGAAAATCAAGATCATGAACAGCTTCTTAGTTAAGTACAGCTTCAAGAAAAAATCGTGATACTCCTCTCAGGCTTTTTGCAGCAAATACTGTTTTTTTCATGATATATACAATTCATCCAAAAAGGATTATTTGTTCCTAAAAACCCTTCATTTAAAATAGTTGCTGGTGGCCTAAAATCTAAACGATAAAAAACTTGATGATGTTTGCCTAACATAAAAAACCTTATATATCCATGATGCCTCTAAGTATTACTCAAATTACGCACTAAGCTAATTTTTCGGCACAATAATCAGTATGAACCAAAATTTTATCGAAATTTACTCTGATTATTTATTGTCATCTTTTAACAAGATAGCTGCTACAGGGCTATCTGAGCTATTAAACAACTAATATAGCTATTACTAGATAACTCGGTTGCTTTCAGGTAATTATTTTTCCAGTGCAACTCTTTGGATATACCCAAGTGAATTCAAGATGCTCATTTTTCTTCCAAGCTTACTCCTTAAAATGAAGGGTTATAGCTGAATAAACGCGAGCATCTTGAAAGCGTTTGAGTATATACTTCAATTCTGTCGTAAGAAAGGTTAAGGCACTGGATAGTGTTTTGACCTTTGGCGATACGATTCAGGAAAAACTCAGTACTCGGATCTACAAACCAAGGAAGTTAGGCGAAAAGCGGAAATCGCTAAAAGCAAGATACTTCGCGGTATACTAAAAGTTTGCTACCAAAACCGTTTGCTATTTCGCCAGATATTTAAAAACACGGATGGCAGCACAGGCACCCTCTATCTAGTATGCAGTGACCTTTCGTATGAAGGCGATTTGATCATTGTTTAATGAACTACGCGCCTATGCCTGTGCGTAACTTGAGTCGATTTATTGGAGTTATCAGCTTTAAGCTACCTATTAACTCTGGTAATAACATTGCAAATAAAAGTAAGTCTACAGCTATCAACTTAAAGCTCTGCTAAACTTATAAGCCAACTCCTGAGCCGTTAATCTTTTCATTAAGTGCGGTCTCATCGTATCATGGACGCTCATTTTTTTTTGTTGGATCCAGCGACATTTGCCTACTTGACAAGGCATCAATTTTTATACAGTGGAGCCATTATGCAGCAACAGGTAATTAAGAAAGAACCCACCGTTTTTATCATCGATGATGATGAAGCTGTACGTGATTCGCTAAAAATGCTGATGAGTTCTGTCGGTCAGGCTTCTGAAACATTTTCATCTCCGGCAAATTTTTTAGAATGTTACGATGAAAATCGTCCAGGCTGTATTGTTCTTGACATTCGTATGCCGGGCATGAGTGGCCTTGAGCTACAAAGCAAGCTTAATGAAATGCATTGCATTCTGCCTATTATCTTTATCACGGGGCATGGTGATGTGCCTATGGCGGTGCAGGCTATTAAAGATGGTGCGATGAATTTTATCCAAAAACCATTCCGCGATCAGGAACTGCTTGATTTGATCAATGATGGGCTCAAGTTAGATACGCAGCAGCGTAGAGAGCTCTTGGAGCACAAAGAAATTCTTCGTAGACTATCGACCTTAACTGATAGGGAGCGAGAAGTTCTCCGTCATGTTGTTGAAGGCAAAGCAAATAAGGTGATTGCTGCTGATATAAACCTTAGCCAAAGAACCGTTGAGATTCATCGCTCGCGTGTTATGGAGAAGATGGGAACTAAATCGCTAGCTCATCTGGTTCGGCAAGTGATGCAGGTGACTGAGCACCTTGAGGGTGAATTCAATTTTAACAAGTAGAGACTAACCGATCACTGCATCTCTTTAAAAAGACAGGGCTTTTTATAGAGATGCGAGTACGTGCCTGCTTACACCAGCAGCTTCGTTATTATTTACTTGATATTGATGCTTTGTAGTATTTTAAAGGTTGATGAACCTAAGTTGCGTCTTAGATAGCTATATGAGATTTTGCTATTTTTACACTCTTACTGCCAGCACATCACAAGAGGCACCATGCAAAATGCTAGTAGATGTTGATCCTAGAATCAGTGCCAACCCATGACGGCCATGGCTACCTAGCACAATCAGGTCAACATCTGACTCTCTGGCAATGCGGTGAACTTCACGTTCTGGGCGCCCGTAAACAATATGCTGCTCGCCTGTTTCTAGTTGGATGTTATCGGCTAGCTGAGCGATACGTTCTCTTGCTTGTTGAGAGATATCATTCTGAAGCGTTGTTAAGTTTAGCGGGATATCGCTGCCATAGGCAACACTCAGTGGCTCTAATACGTGTACTAATGTGAGCTTTGCGGCATTAGCTTCTGCAATACATTTCGCTTTTTTTAAAACCTCATTGGCTTCATCGGATAAATCAATAGCCGCCAGTACGTGGTTGTAATTATTCATTTGAACCTCTCTTGGTTGACCTTTCATCTGATTGTCAGCGTAGCCAAACTAGGCTAAGAGTAAAGTTTTTCTTGTTAAAATTGCATACAGCAGTGCAGGTGTAACTTACTAAAATACTTGACATTACTCAATGTTTCGCAGAGAGTGTCAAAAATTAAAACGGCCGTATTAAATGGTGTGAAATACGTATTCTACGTCAACCGTACTGTCTTATGGCTATATTGCGCTACGACGCATTGTATTTTGAACCTTTGCAATATCAGTTAGGGCTATGAGTTGGTGCGCCACCTTGCCTTTCAGAACAGTAGCACCATTAGCCCGTATGATGCATATCGATAATAAGCAAAAAGAAACAAGTCGGTAGGCATACACAACATGTCTGCTGTACCTACCATAAACTCAATCCCTTCGGAGAGAAAGTATGATTTATAAAGGCAGGGCTTTTAAAGTCATCAAGCTGGAGGATGACATTGCTGAATTCAGGTTTGATATGGAAGAGGCATCAGTCAACAAATTCAGCGAGTCAGCCATAGAAGATCTAAATTCTGCTATTGAGGCGGTTGAGGCTGATAAAACAATTAAGGGCTTAGTGCTAACCAGCGGTAAAGATTCTTTTGTAGTCGGTGCTGACATTACTGAATTTTCTAACATGTTCAGTCAGGATGATTCAGTTTTGTTAGACAAGCTATTAAAGTCTAACACAATTTTTAGTCGTTTTGAGGACCTCCCTTTGCCTACGGTAGCTGCTATCAATGGTATTGCCTTTGGAGGTGGGTTTGAAATTTGTTTATGCGCAGATTATCGCGTGCTATCAACGCAAGCGAGAGTTGGCTTACCGGAAGTAAAGTTGGGTATTTATCCTGGTTGGGGTGGTACTGTTCGTCTACCTAGGTTAATCGGTGCTGATAATGCTATTGAGTGGATTTGCACAGGTAAAGAGCATAAACCGGATGAAGCATTAAAAGTTGGTGCTGTTGATGCTGTGGTAGCGCCAGATAAGCTATTGGTATCGGCTATCAGTCTGGTTAAAAAATGTATGGCGGGGGCATTAGACTATACCGCTAGAAAAGAAGAGAAAAAAAGCAAATTAAAACTTGCCAATATCGAAGCTATGATGGTATTTGAAACGGCTAAACCCTTTGTGGAAAATAAAGCCGGACCTTACTATCCAGCACCGGTAGAAGCGATTAAAAGCATGCAACGCCATGCTTATATGGAAAGAGACAAAGCCATTGAAGTAGAAGCCAAAGGCTTTGTGAAAATGGCAAAAACCGATGTTACTAACTCGCTAGTGACGGTGTTTACGAATGACCAGCTAGTCAAGAAAAAAGTCAAATCATTTAGAGAAGGAGCAAGAGAAACAAAGAAGGCTGCTGTTTTAGGAGCAGGTATTATGGGGGGGGGTATAGCCTATCAATCGGCCTATAAAGGCACGCCTATACTGATGAAAGATATTCAGCAGATAGCGCTTGACCATGGTATGGAGGAAGTACAGGGTTTATTAATAAAACAGCTTAACAGAGGTCGTATTGATAGCAATAAAATGGCTGAGGTACTTAACAGTATCACGCAGACATTATCTTATGGTGATTTCAATACTGTAGATGTGGTGATAGAAGCGGTGGTTGAAAAATTGAGCATTAAACAGACCGTTCTGGCAGAAGTTGAGTCCCTAGTGCAGCCCGGTACTGTGTTGGCATCTAATACATCTACTATTTCCATTACAGAAATCGCCAAGACTTTAAAAGCACCTGATAAATTCTGTGGTATGCACTTTTTTAGTCCTGTTCACCGAATGCCGTTAATAGAAGTTATTGTTGGGGAAAAAACCAGTAAAGAGACGGTAGCTACCGCTGTAGAATATGCTAATAAAATCGGTAAAAAACCGATTGTAGTTAATGATTGCCCTGGCTTCTTTGTTAACCGCGCAGTATTCCCCTATTTTGCCGCTTTTACAGGATTAATCAGAGATGGCGCGGATTTTCAACAAATTGACAAGGTTATGGAACGTTTTGGTTGGCCTATGGGGCCTGCTTATCTATTAGACGTAGTGGGTATGGATACCGGTCACCATGGTAACTTAGTGATGGAGGAAGCTTACCCTGATCGATTGAAAAAAAACTTCCGTACCGCCCTTGATGTCATGTATGACGAACAGCGTTTTGGTCAGAAAGTAGGTAAGGGGTTTTATCGTTATGAGAAAGATAAAAAAGGTAAACTAATCAAAACAGTGGATGAAAGTGTTTATACATTACTTGCGACTGTGAGTGAGCCATCAAAGCACTTTGAAGAAGATGATATCATTGCCCGAATGATGATCCCGCTCTGTCTAGAAGTAGTTAGGACGCTGGAAGAAGGTATTATTGGTTCGCCTCAGGAAGCGGATTTAGGCTTGGTGATGGGGGTAGGATTTCCACCGTTTAGAGGGGGAGCACTGAAATACATTGATAGTTTAGGTCTATCGGAGTTTGTGGCACTAGCCAATAAATATGCTAGCCTGAGTCGCCTGTATCAGCCTACTGAGAAGCTACAAGAAATGGCGCGTAATGGAGAGATGTTTTATAACGCCTGAGTTATAACGGTAATGAGTGCTTTCTTCCAGAATAGTAAGTGAGAAAAAATTATGAACCTTAATCCAAGAGATGCGGTTATTATCGATTATGGCCGTACGCCGATGGGACGTTCCAAGGGTGGTATGTACCATAATATTCGGGCTGAAAACCTATCGGCTGATTTAATAACGGCATTGTTGGCACGCAATTCTGGAGTAAATCCTGAAGAAATCGAAGATGTAATCTGGGGTTGTGTAAACCAAACGCTAGAGCAGGGTTGGAATATAGCCCGTATGGCATCATTAATGACACCTATTCCTCACTCTTGTGGTGGGCAAACTATTAGCCGTTTATGTGGTTCCTCAATGAGTGCTTTGCATATTGCCACACAAGCTATTCAAACCGGAAATGGTGAGGTATTTATTGTGGGCGGTGTTGAGCATATGGGGCATGTTGGCATGATGCATGGCGTTGATCCTAATCCAAGGCTATCTAAATATGGTGCTAAAGCATCAGGTATGATGGGGTTAACAGCTGAACTGCTAGGTAAAATGCATGGAATCAGTCGTGAAGCGCAGGATGCATTCGGTGCTCGCTCTCATCAGCGTGCTGCACTGGCTACAGAGGAAGGTCGATTTGGCGATGAAATTATACCGATGCAGGGGCATGATGTTGATGGTAATCTGTCACTATTTACTAAAGATGAAACCATTCGAGCTGACACTACTGTCGAAGGGCTAGCTGCCCTGAGGCCGGTATTTAACCCTAAAGGGGGTACGGTAACTGCCGGTACATCTTCTCAGGTTACCGATGGCGCATCCTGTATGATTATAATGTCCGCTCAGCGGGCAACAGATTTAGGACTGCAACCTATGGCGGTAGTTCGCGCAATGGCTGTAGCAGGAGTTGATCCGGCTATTATGGGTTATGGACCTGTGCCTAGTACCAAGAAGGTACTAAAGCGTGCTGGTCTAGAGATGAGCGACATTGACCATATAGAGTTGAATGAAGCTTTCGCTGCTCAGGCATTGCCAGTGCTAAAGGATTTGAAACTGCTTGATAAGATGGATGATAAGGTTAATCTGAATGGTGGGGCGATTGCACTAGGTCATCCTTTTGGTTGTTCCGGTGTTCGTATCTCAGGTACCTTGCTTAATGTTATGAAACAAAATGAAGGAACATTAGGTTTGGCAACGATGTGCGTAGGACTAGGCCAGGGAATCTCTACAGTTTTTGAGCGGCTATAAATTAGTTGCTATTAATGCCATGTCTTATGCCGTAGAGCAATAAGTTTAGTCAATTATGGGAACTATCCCCCCACCATAACTGGGGGGTTATTAATGAAGGTTTATACAACAATCACTGAGTACCGATTATAAGAAAGAATGCTCAGTATAACGATAAACATAATAAAACTACGTCATATGAACAGTCATTAATGTTTCATTGCCTTCAGTAACGGCGCCTGATGCTTTTTCTATGGAGGCCACATCATCCATATTAGAAATAACAATAGGTGTAATAATGCTTTTAGCCTTTTCTTTCAAGAAATCAAGGTCAACTTCGATCACAGTTTCACCGGCTTTTATGTCTTGACCCTCAACAGCAATACGCTTAAAACCTTCACCTTTAAGTTCAACTGTATCAAGACCAAAGTGTACAAAAAGTTCCACACCAGAGGGTGTTTGCATACTAAAAGCATGATTGGTTATAAAAATTTTACCAATGGTACCGTCACAGGGCGCGACCATCCGACTACCCGTTGGGTTGATGGCAATACCATCGCCGACGATTTTATCAGAAAAAACCGGGTCGGGTACCGATTCAATAGGTACAATTTCACCCGTGATGGGTGCTTTGATTTCTGTGCCCTGATCAGCGCCCATGCCTATGCTTTTTTTTAGAGAATCTAAGAAACCCACAAGATAACCCCCCATGCGGTATTATACAGTAACAATTTCAGCCACTTTTACGAGATGACTGTCTATGGTATTTGGCCTGCTAATAGCTCTTTCGAGCGGTGTATTAATAATTTTCTGTTGTCGTATGCCAACCATGATACCACTTTCACCTTTAAGTAAGGCTTCTACAGCAGCAACCCCTAAGCGGCTTGCAAGCACCCGATCAAAACAGCTGGGCCTACCACCACGCTGAATATGCCCAAGTACAGTGACTTTGGCCTCATAGTCAGGAAAGCTTTTCTCAACCGTTTTGGCCAACTCAAAAACACCGCCGCATTGATCACCCTCACTGACAACAATAATGCTGGATGTTTTGCCTGCTCGGCCACTAGCTTGCAGCGCATTGAGCAATTTCTCAACACTATTTTTTTGTTCAGGAATTAGAATTTCCTCTGCACCTGCGGCAATACCGGCACTGAGAGCAATAAAACCAGCATCTCTGCCCATAACTTCAATGAAGAATAAACGGTTGTGGGATGTTGCCGTATCACGAATCTTATCAATGGCTTCAACTACTGTATTTAAGGCGGTATCATAACCAATTGTGCAATCAGTACCATAAATATCGTTATCAATAGTGCCTGGAATACCGATGCAGGGTAAGCCGTATTCTTTTTCTAACAGCATAGCTCCCATAAATGAGCCATCGCCCCCAATCACTATCAGTCCATCAAGGTGAGCGGCTTTAGCGTTTTCAAAGGCTTTTGATCGGCCCTCTTTAGTGCGAAATTCTTGGCAGCGAGCAGATTTCAGAAACGTACCGCCTTGATTGATGATGTTAGCGACCGAACGTGCATTAACTTGTTTCATCTGATTTTCAATCAGCCCTTTATAACCTTCGTATATAGTAATCGGTTCAAGGCCATAATAGATGCTGGCGCGAACAACCGCGCGAATGGCTGCATTCATGCCTGGTGCATCGCCACCGGATGTCATTACCCCGACACGTTTTAGATTGGTCATATTAGGTTAATCTCCATGTACTTACCATTTATTGCCTATTCTACATGCTAACGACTGTAATGAGCATGGCAAACAGCTAGGCAAGTCAAAGGAAATGCTTCTTGAAAGCTGTTAAGGTGGCGGCGCCACGTAAGTAAGTCATTTACCCTAGTGGAAAAGCGTTAAAGAAATAAAAGGTAGATTTGCATGAATAGCTATCATACTTTTACCTAACCTTCATACATGGAGCTTAAGATTGACTTGAGCCAAGCGGCTTTATTTTTGAATGTGTTGATGAAGGCCGATTTATTTATACGAATAACCCTCTTGGTATCTCGAATACCGCTATTATTAATCGTCTAAGCGCCGTCTTGCAGCTTACCCTTTAACGCCTGTAATACCCATCATTAGTTCTGCTATTACTTAGCACTGCGCTTTGTTCTGGAGTCTTGCTACTCATGCTCATTATGGTATTGGGAGAACGTGATTGGTATTACACACATTTTGCAGCTCAACTTTATATATAATACGTCGTTAGGCGCATTATATATAAATCACAGGTTTAATCCACTATATAGAGGGTTTATACATCGAAGCAGGTAGTTATATACTCAAATCCTTGCAAGATGCTCACCTCTATCTAGTTATAACTCTTCATTTTAAGGATTAAGTTTTGAGAAAAAACACACATCCTGAATGCTTAATAAGTATAGAAAGCTTGTCCAGATGATGAGAGCGCAGTTTAAAAATTGCTCAAGTGAAGGCCATTAATGAGTGGCTACTAGCGAGTCATTTTTTTTACCACCACTACGACAAATAAGGCGAGAGAGAAACTACCCGTAAATGCTTCTAATGCCGCACAAAGCCTAGATAATCCGTGTGGAGTTAAATCGCCATAACCAAGCGTGGTAAAGGTGACCATACTAAAATACAGGCAGTCAAGCCATGTATTTAAATTCTGTGCAAAGCTTTGTGTGTGATCAAAAATAACTACGCTACCATTATCGGTTAAACCTGCTATAAAGTAGAAAAAAGAACATAGCAATACTAGTAGCGTTGAAAATAGGACTATGCGGATAGGCTTTTCCCCATAACCGATAGCAAGATCAATGCCTTTGGAAATGATTCTTTGGCTTGATAAAAGAGGCATTTGATAGCGACGAAAGAGCATTTCTTGATGAAAAAAATGCCCTGCGGTATGAAACAAGCCCTGGTTTTCACACTGCTTACGAATATTGCGAGCAACCTCTTCAGCTTCTTCGTACAAAGCGGCCACTTTATATTTTTCATTTACGCCATCAATGCGCTTAACAATATCAGCTTGATATATATTTTTTCCCCAATTTACACGTTCTAATCGACTGGATTTTAGGTTCACACCTAGCAAGTTACAACCGGAGAGATTAGCACGGTGGAGATTTGCATCTGATAAGTTAGATTTTAGTAGGCAACTACCCGATAGATTAACCTTATAAAAATGTGCATGAGAAAGATCTGATCGGCTTAGATCAGCATTAATTAAATGACAAGATGTGTGTTTTTCACTAACCAGATTTAATTGCTTCAAGTTTGCTTTTTTGAGAATAAAACCTTCCATGGGAATGCCGGTTTTAGCTCTTAATTCAAGCTGTTCACGTACCTCAGATCCGGACTTATCTACTTCGGGGTCATGCCAAAAGCAATAGCAGCTGCCTTCAATAACCCGATCTTTGCAGGGGCCATAGTGGCCAGTGTAGTTGCATGATCGGCTCTCTTTTGGCATATCACACTCCTTAGCTAAAGCTTTGTTTATTTAGCATCAGACTAACTTTCTGCACGAAAAAAGTATGAGCAGGATGTATTTCATCAGGGTTGAGGCTAAGATTTTTTTCTGTCCTATTTAACAAATTCTTTGGTTAAACGGCGCTGTTTTACAATGATTATGAATGAAATATCGGCCTGGTTACCAAGAGCTAAAACTGATTAGAGTAATGTATTGGTTACCTTTTGATGTTGCGTATAAAGGAGTGTGGCTTACTCAGCTAAAGATAGGATATAGTGTTAAAGTAAGCCTATATTCCTTTGACTTTAAATGGCAGCGGCTGTGAATAAGAAAAAGAATAAAGACAAAACGGCGGTAGCAGGAGGTAGCGAAGGTGATAGTCGTATAGAGGATCAATTGAGTTGGAGCTCGTTCTCTATGCGCTTGCGTGAAGGTCTCATGCTTTTTATGGGGCTCTTGTCAGGGTATCTGTTTATCTCGCTTTACAGTTATGCGCCTAACGATCCAGGTTGGCAATATATCGGTTCTACCTCGATTATTAGCAACAGCGGTGGCAGAGCAGGGGCTTGGCTTGCTGATTGGTTATATGGGCTGGTTGGCTTTTTTGCGTGGTTTTTGCCCGTGGTTATTTTTTTTCAAGGGGTTTGGGTTTTTCGAAACCGTTATCATCTTTGGCGATGCCAACCATGGCATGCGCTGATAAAAATGGTTAGTTTTTTTCTAGCGTTATGTTGTGGCTCTGCCTTAGCTTCCCTTCATTACCCTTTTGGTGGTGATAATTTACCAGCCAGCAGCGGCGGTATGATGGGAATGTTAATTAGCAGTAAATGCTTGGCTATTTTTAATAAGGTAGGTAGCACGTTAATTTTAGGTGCACTATTTTTAATTGGTTTAACACTATGCACGGCTATCTCCTGGTTTAAAATAATAAACCTGATCGGAAGAGTCACGTCCTTGATGTTGGGCGTGTTAGAAAACAAATGCCTTGATTTATACCGAGCGCTGCCTAGTTGGCATTTTTTTATTCGACAGCAGTATCAATGCTACCGAGATGGCTTCAAGACTAAAAAACCATTGCCATTAGCCCAGCGTGTTATGCCAAAGCTGAAAGCGCAGTTAACTGGAGTAGTGCCCTTAGCAAAAACAATGGGAGAGACTGAGTTAAATATCCAAGCAATGAAAAAAAAACAACGACAACCGATAGAGACTCGGATATCCGTTGTACACCGCTATCCTGATGCGGTTGACTTGTTGGATAAGGTGACTCATTCATCATCTGGTATATCCGAGTCATCTATGGCATGGGTATCCAGACAGCTTGAATTAAAGCTTAAGGATTTTGGTGTTGAGGTAAAGGTAGTAGCTGTACAGCCAGGGCCTGTAATAACGCGCTATGAAATAAATCCCGCACCCGGTATAAAAGCCAGTCGTATTACAAGTTTGGCCAGTGATCTGGCCCGTTCGCTTGCCGTTGTCAGCGTTCGTGTAGTGGAGGTTATTCCTGGCAAGTCGGTGATGGGTATTGAAATCCCTAATGAAGACCGGAAAACGGTTTTTTTCAGTGAGTTAATTACATCCAGTCAGTTTGAGTTATCCAGCTCACCACTGAGTCTTGCATTGGGGCATGGTATCAGTGGGCTACCCATTATTGTGGATTTGAGCAAAATGCCGCACTTGCTGGTGGCAGGCACTACGGGTTCGGGCAAGTCCGTAGGGGTTAATGCAATGCTGCTTTCTATGCTATTTAAAGCAGGCCCAGACCAGGTGCGGATGATAATGATTGATCCAAAAATGTTGGAATTATCTATTTATAAAGGTATTCCTCACCTGTTGGCACCGGTGGTGACCGATATGAAAGAAGCGGCTAATGCATTACGTTGGTGCGTCTCAGAAATGGAAAGGAGGTATAAATTGATGGCGGCCATGGGTGTGCGGAATCTTGCCGGTTATAACAAAAAGATACTAGCAGGAATAGAGAAGGGCGAGCCAATTACGGACCCTTTTTATGAGTTATTACCCAATGAGGGACCGCCCCCTGAGTTAACAACATTACCTTTTATCGTAGTGGTCATTGATGAGTTTGCCGACATGATGATGATTGTTGGTAAAAAAGTAGAGGAACTCATTGCCCGAATTGCTCAAAAAGCCCGTGCGGCCGGTATTCATTTAATTCTAGCGACGCAAAGGCCATCCGTTGATGTGATTACGGGGCTAATTAAAGCTAACGTACCCACTCGCATTAGCTTTCAGGTATCGAGTAAGGTTGATTCCCGCACTATTATTGACCAGGGTGGAGCAGAGCAATTGCTGGGTCATGGCGATATGTTGTATCTGCCGCCAGGAACTAGTATGCCTATTCGAGTGCATGGGGCATTTGTCAGTGATGGTGAAGTTCACCGAGTTGTTGCTGATTGGAAGCAGCGCGGAGAGCCTTGTTATATCGATGATGTGCTTAACGGCGCTCAATCTTCAGTTGAAGGCAGTGCATTAACAGGTGGGTTGGATGCTGACAGTGAGCAGGATCCACTTTATGATGAAGCGGTTGCTTTTATTGCTGAAACACGAAGGGCATCAATCTCATTCATTCAAAGAAAGCTAAAAATAGGGTATAATCGAGCAGCAAGAATCATTGAGGCTATGGAATCTGCTGGCGTAGTAACGCCTATGGGCTCCAATGGCAATCGAGAAGTTATCGTTCCCCCACCTGTTAAAGATTAATAATTGACCATACTATGTTTAAGAAACTGACCTTAACTATGATCTTGTCATTGACCATGCTATCGACTTCTGCATCAGCTAAGGTTAATGTAAAAACAAATCAGTTACAACCAAAAGGCACCGAGCTTAATAAAGCGCCTAAAGCTGTACAGAACGATACTAAAGCGGTGGATGAGTTAGTTGAAAAATTACAAACCATTAAAACACTGAGTGCAAATTTTAGTAAGACAATAATAGGCAGTGATGATAAGGATCATGTGATGTCTGGTTCATTATTGATCAAACGACCTGATCTATTTATTTGGGATACAAAGAAACCTTATAGCCAGACCATTTATGCGGGTAATGGAAAGATTTGGAACGTTGATCATAGTATAATGCAGGTGGTGATTCAAAATCAGGGAAAAGATACGGAAAATACGCCGGTACAACTGTTAAGTGGTAATGCTAGAAAATTCCTACAAAACTATTCTGTTACGGTTGAGCAGCAGCGAGCTGAGCGCAGTTTTACCTTACGGCCTTTATCAATAAATGACACGTTATTTAAATCGTTGACGCTTCATTTTAAAGAAGGGAAGCTTATTGGTTTCTCAATGCTTGACGGCTTAGGTAATCACAATAAGATTGATCTGGAAAACGTTATGGTTAATCAACCCATTAATGACAGCCGTTTTAAGCCGGAATACCCAAAAAAATATGATGTGATTGATAAGTCGATTGTTAGGGAAAAGGCTGGTTGATTTAGTCAATGAACCAGACTTATTGTTAGTTTGCAGTCAAAAGTAATACCAGACGAATTTTTTAACTACGCTATTGCGCTCATTATTCGAACACCAGCACTGTTGTGGAATTCTTCGCAATAGCCCCGCTATTACTTGTCATTCCGCCTTGTGCTGGAGTCCGACTGCCCATGTTCATTATGATAGTTAGAAAAAACGATGGGTATGATGTGTTATTTTTAAGAAAACAGTCTTGATACGCATCAAGACTTGAATCGAACCACCATACCAGATAAACCCATTTCCTTCTCTAGTCGAGCTTTCAAGGTATCTAGCTCTTCAGTGCGTACTTCCGGCCCAACAAATACCCTAAACAGTGCACGACCATTGGTTCGAACTGTCTTGCGAATATAAGCGGTATGGCCTTTAGAGCGCAGAGCATTCTGAAGTTTAATCGCATTACTTTCTTCAGAAAAGGTCGCTAATTGTAAGGTCCATGCTTTTAGGCTGCCTGAAGGGTCAATGCCTGGTTCAGGGTTAATGGCGGCCGTTGGTGTGCGCTCTTGAGTTTGGATATCTATAGTCTCAGTGGGGGTATTTAGTACCGCAACAAAAGCAGGGACATCAGGTGCTTGCTTAGGCAGTGTTGACTTAATGGCTGATTGCGCCACCTGTGCTTCAATTTCTGTTGGGAAAACTGTTGGTGCCTCTGCCTGATCATGTGTTGTTGGTGATTGAGGAGTCTCTTTTACTGTCACAGATAATGTATTTTCTGA
>JAQYUY010000100.1 GCA_028728195.1 Endozoicomonas sp. (ex Botrylloides leachii) | reverse complement strand
GGGTAATAGCGCAGTTAGAAGCGATGATTGGTATAAGGCCTCTTTAGATAAAAGCTCGTCTCAAACGAGCGTTGCTCTGGCATACTTTTTTATTAGCGCCTAAACTAGCGCTGGCAGATTGGACGAAAAAGGCAATAAGACGGTGAAAGGTGCTCATACTCGGCAAGTAGTGCTTGCCAGCGCAAATGCAGGCAAGTTAGCAGAATTCGATAAAATGCTGTTGGCCTTGAATATTAATATGCGCCCCCAAAGTGAATTTAATGTTAGCGCTGTGGCTGAAACCGGACTGACATTTGTTGAAAATGCCCTTCTTAAAGCACACCATGCAGCAGAAATCACTCATTTGCCTGTTATTGCCGATGACTCTGGACTAGAAGTGGATGCACTCAATGGGCAGCCCGGCATTTATTCGGCTAGATATGCTGGTGATCACGCCTCAGATGCCGCCAATAATAAAAAATTACTTTTCGAGCTGCGTCATACCCCTGCAAACCAACGCACCGCACGCTTTTGGTGTATTCTTGTTTATCTACGTCATAAAGATGATCCAACACCTATTATATGCCAAGGTAGTTGGGAAGGCATGATTGTTGATACACCGAGGGGGTTGAGGGGGTTTGGGTATGATCCATTATTTTTTGTTCCTAGCGAGCATTGCACATCAGCTGAATTATCCCCGATGACAAAAAACCGTCTAAGCCATCGAGCACAGGCTATAAGTAAGCTAGCAAAAAGGCTGAAAACACATTGTTAACACTACCCCCTCTCAGCCTTTATATTCATGTACCTTGGTGTGTGCGAAAGTGTCCATATTGTGATTTTAATTCCCACGCATTAAAACAACCCAATGCACTTCCAGCGCAAGATTATGTGACCGCTTTACTTGCTGATTTTCAAAACGAGCTGATTAATGTTCAGGGGCGAGTATTACAAACTATTTTTATTGGCGGCGGCACACCCAGCTTGTTGCCACCACAAAGCTATCAGACACTGTTAACTGAGCTTAATAAAAGAGTACCTTTTGCTGACGACATAGAGATTACGCTAGAAGCGAATCCTGGTACTTATGAACACGGCCGTTTTCAAAGTTATTTTGATGCGGGTATCAATCGTTTATCCTTAGGTGTTCAGAGTTTCCAGAATGAAAAGCTAAAAGCACTGGGTCGAATACACAGTGCAGAAGAAGCCATTCACGCTATTGAGTCTCTGAAAACAACTGGTTTTTCTAATATTAATATTGATTTAATGCATGGGCTGCCTAACCAGTCCAAAGAAGATGCGCAGTACGACTTAAATACAGCTATTGCCTTGAACCCTGCACATATCTCTTGGTATCAGCTAACCATTGAACCTAACACCATCTTTTATACAACCCCTCCCATATTACCTGTTTCTGAGACAATATGGCATATTCAGGAAGCGGGACAAAATTTATTGGAAAGCAATGGCTATCATCAATACGAAATATCTGCTTATAGCCAAACAGGTAGACAGGCAAAACACAATATAAACTACTGGCAATTTGGTGATTACCTTGGCATTGGGGCAGGAGCCCATGGCAAATGGCGCTGCGGATCAACGGGTTCCTTTTACCGAAACTGGAAAACCCGTATGCCGAAAGATTACTTATCGCGAGAAAAGCCATTCCAAGCAGGCATCAAGACACTCACGCCTGCTGAATTACCATTAGAGTTTATGATGAATGCCTTACGTTTATACGATGGCGTTCCTGTAACACACTATTCAGAGGCTACCGGCTTACCAGTATCAACCATTCAATCTGCATGGGATTTAGCTTGCAACCAAGGGCTTATGAAGCCCGGCACACACTTAGTGCCTTCTGAGCGCGGACGCGTATTTTTAAATGATTTGCTTGAGCTTTTTGCCTAAGCATATTTTTCAGTATAAGTTAAAGATTAAAGGCTCAGATAACAGGTACTGCCAATGGAATGGCTTAGTGATAGCATTGTTAATCTTTCTATTTTTAGTCGACACTACCTATCCCTTATTGCATTAATGCTGACAGCGGTATTGGTTATGTGCACTGGGAAATACTTGTTGATATGGAGGGCAGGCTGGTTAGAAAGGTTGCCTGTTTTAGCAAGGCTTCCGACTAAAGCTATGCTGAATATGGCTGCTTTGGGCTTTGTGTTCCTGTATGTACCTGATTGGTTGGCAGGTATGCTGGGGCTATTTAACAATATGGCGCTCGCACCTGTATTGGTTGTTATTCTCTTTTTAACAGGAGCTGTTGTTGACCGATGTCGTTAAGGGCGCCATGATACAGAGCGATACCGCAATTTATGGATCCACCCCACAAAAACCCATGATGAACTCACGGAATAGAACCTCATGAGATTCTCGGTAGTATGACTACATTAAAGCGGTTTTGCTGCACGCTTGAAGTAGGTAATCACCGCTATTACTCAGGCATTCAGAAAAAATGAGCCCTAGCTACCCTTGATAATAACGACTACAGCTCAATAATGATAAAATATTATTGCCTTATATTCTCCACTATGCTCGCCAATACAATAACATCTATCATTTATAGATAACTAATAATTATCTTTTCTTTTTCAACCCATATCAGCTTAATTTTTCACTGTGGTCTTAGGGATCATAACATTATTTAATACCAAATAAATTCTATTTTAGCGATTATTTCACCTTAACATTGATAAATTTTTTTTAGAATATGCTATTTTTTAAAAAAAAAAATTATGCAACAGATTTACTGTATGTTTTATTTTTTTTCTATGTTAGGTTTTTCATGTTTTTTTATCCTGCAAAGACTGGTTTTTCCATCTATATAAAAAGTGAAACTATACAGGAGTAACCATGACCCATACGACCTTTTATCACCCAGCTGAGCATAAAACTAAAGATAGTATCTTGATGAATAATGACCAATACCTTGAGATGTACCAGCAGTCTGTTATCAACTCCGAAGGCTTCTGGAGATCCCACGGTCAACGGATTCATTGGTTCAAACCCTATAGCAAAATAAAGGACGTATCCTTTGATGAGCAGCATGTTAGCATTAAATGGTTTTACGACGGTACTACCAACGCTTCCTACAACTGCCTTGATCGTCACCTAGAAGAGAAAGGAGACCAAATTGCTATTATCTGGGAACCAGATGAAGAAGGTGCTGCACAAAAAGTTACTTATAAAGAACTGCATGAGCAAGTCTGTCGCTTTGCCAACGGATTAAAAAGCCAAGGCATTCGCCAAGGTGATGTTGTTATTATTTATATGCCCATGGTTATTGAGTCAGTTGTTGCCATGCTGGCCTGTAGTCGTATTGGCGCTATTCATTCTGTCGTTTTTGGTGGTTTTTCTTCTGAAGCATTGGCTGGTCGCATTATTAACTCCCATGCCAAAATGGTTATCACTGCAGATCAAGGCCGGCGAGGAGGAAAAACGGTTTCATTAAAAGCCAATGTAGATGCCGCTCTCAAGCATGAAAAAACTGATTCAATCGAAAAGGTAATTGTGCTCAAAAACACTAATGCTGCTATTGATTGGAATGCTGAGCGAGATGTCTCATGGCAAGATTTGGTAACGCTGGCATCGCAATATTGTGAAGCGAGGGAAATGAATGCTGAAGACCCTCTTTTTATTCTTTATACCTCAGGCTCTACAGGGCAACCCAAAGGCATCGTTCATACTACGGGTGGTTACCTTGTTTATGCGTCGATAACACATCAATACGTCTTTGATTATATAGAGGGTGATGTTTTTTGGTGCAATGCAGATATAGGCTGGATAACAGGGCACTCCTATGTGGTTTATGGCCCTCTATTAAATGGTGCAACCATCGTCATACATGAAGGAACTCCCAATTACCCTGATACTAATCGGTTATCCAAAATCATTGATAAACATCAGGTAAATACATTGTATACTGCACCCACGGCCATTCGAGCATTGATGGCCGAAGGAGATAAGGCCATTGCAAATACGCACCGACGCAGTTTACGTATCTTGGGTTCTGTTGGAGAACCAATCAACCCTGAAGCATGGAATTGGTATCACAATACCATCGGGAATGGCCAAAGCCCCATTGTAGATACGTGGTGGCAGACAGAAACCGGCGGCATCATGATAACCCCTTTGCCAGGCATAACAAAACTAAAGCCAGGCTCTGCGACGCGACCTTTTTTTGGCATACAGCCGGCACTGGTTGATAATCTTGGCCGCCTTATTGAGGCTCCTGGAGAAGGCAACCTAGTTATCAAAGCTAGCTGGCCGGGCCAAGCTCGGTCGATTTACGGTGATCATGATCGCTTTATCCAAACCTATTTTACCACTTTTAAAGGGTTATATTTTACTGGAGACGGCGCAAGACGAGATAATGATGGCGACTACTGGATTACGGGTAGGGTTGATGATGTGCTCAATGTCTCTGGTCATCGAATGGGCACAGCGGAGATAGAATCGGCAATAGTAGCCCACCCTTACGTTGCTGAGGCAGCGGTTGTCGGGTTTCCACATAAAATTAAAGGGGAGGGTATTTATATTTATGTAACACTAAAAGCTGGAGCGCAATACACTGAAGAGTTAAAAGTCGAGCTGAATCAATGGGTAAAAAAAGAAATAGGACCTATAGCAGCGCCTGACATTATTCAATGGGCTCCAGGTTTACCGAAAACTCGATCTGGAAAAATAATGCGCAGAATTTTACGGAAAATTGCCACAGGCGAGTATGATAATCTAGGTGATATATCCACACTAGCTGACCCTGCCGTTGTTACTGATTTGATTGAAAACAGAACTCTGGTGGTGTAAAACAATGATTGCCAAGGGTGTCTAGTACCCTTGGCAATTTATAGTCAAACGCCTTTAAAGGTAGACTTTAACAAATAAGCATTGTCGTTAATACTGATTATTAATAAAAAATCTATTGCGCTGGCAATATAATATTAAAAAATCGTTCATGAATTACAATGACGAGTGGTGCCTTCGATTAATGAATTCACCAGTGACCTCGTTATAGATTTCTTCTGATTTTGAATAGCAAATAGTTCTGCTTGTCAGCCGCCTAATTCATGCTCTAAAAGGCAGATTTCCCCTTCCTGTTCGCTGGGTAAACCACTCACCAGCAACACAATACTCATACCAACTACTATGATACACGTCCCTTTTTTTATACTCCCTCTTGAGATTGTAACACCTTTTATGCGTACAATAGTACAGTAAGTGTTTTCCACTATATAGCAAGAAGTTCACCTATCGCATCTTTTACAAAAGGTATGGTAATGGAGAGTATATTAATAATTGTAATTGGTGCTTTTGCACTGTATTACCTCAATCTGAAACAAGATCAAGCGGCGGATCAACTAATTGGAGAAGCTTTTAGCCGATTTGAGCGCATATACAATGGTGTGATTTATTCCTGTTATGATGCAACGGTTGTAATCAAAACAATTAATAGGGGTTTAACATTCCCGTTTATTCCCTCACCTAACTATCATGCACGAGCTCTTTGCCAAACAGAACAAGAGCAATGGTTTTGGTTTGATGCCAGCATTAAGTACATGAAACTAAATAAAATCAATATCACGCCAACATCTAAGGAAGAGGCATTTCAAGTGCTAAAAGATGATCCAGAAAGTTTGCAGCGCTATTTCCCCAACTATAACAAACAGCAGTCCACATAAAAAAACAGCCACCTAATTTATAGATTGATGACTGTTTTGATGTTCACAACGGATATTGATATTAATTAACTCGATAATTCCTCTTGGCGTAGTTCTTTTCTAAGAATCTTTCCTACTGGCGTCATAGGGAGTGAGCTACAAAACTCCACCTCTTTCGGCACTTTGTAAGCTGTCATATTAGCACGACAATAGGAAACTAACTCTTCTGAAGTTAAACTGCTATCTGACGCTATAACAAACAACTTCACTTTTTCACCCGTTTTTTCATCGGGTATACCAATGGCTGCACAATTTTCAACTTTTTTATTGGCAGCAACTACACCCTCAATTTCATTAGGATAAACATTGAAACCTGAAACTAAAATCATATCTTTTATTCGGTCGACAATCTTAACATAGCCGTCTTCTTGGATCACAGCAACATCACCGGTTTTCAGCCAACCGTCTTTAGATAACACTTGATCTGTCGCCTCTTGATTCTGCCAATAACCTTTCATGACCTGCGGGCCTTTAACACATAACTCCCCCGGTGTACCAAAGAGTGTCTCTGAACCATGCTGATCTACTGTTTTCAGCTGTGTTTCTGGCACCGGAAGACCAGCGGTACCCAGCTGTGATGCCCCATCAATAGGATTGATACAAACAGCCGGAGAGCACTCTGTTAGACCATAAGCTTCTGAAATTTGGCAGTTGGTCATTTTTTCCCAGCGATGCGCCACATCTTTCTGAAGGGCTGTCCCCCCTGATAGGGTAAACTTCAATGAAGCAAAATCTTTTGCAGAAAAATCGGGATGATTGAGCATGCCAACAAATAAAGTATTCAAACCAACAAAACCAGTAAACTTCCATGGTTTTATGAATTTAATAAATGTGGTCATGTCTCTGGGATTAGCAATCAAAATACTGTGATTGCCCAGTGCAGGCAGACATAACAAATGTACCGTAAATGCATAGATATGGTAAAGCGGTAAAGGTGCTACTATGATCTCTTGCCCATGATTCAGGAGCCTTTTCCCATTGCTATCTTCCTGTAGCAATACGGCTTGTGACTGAAGCATATTAGCAATCAAATTTTTCTGAGTAAGAATAGCCCCCTTAGAAACCCCAGTCGTACCGCCTGTATATTGTAATACAACAGGGGCATCAAGTGCTGCAGGTGGTGGTGGAGAGTAGCTAGCGATCTTACCTTTTTTTAACGCTGTTAAAAATGGCACAACGTTATCGAGTGAAAAAGGTTTCACTATTTTTTTGATATGTTTAGCTGCAAAGTTAATCAATGATTTTTTAGGAAACGGCAGCATATCTGCCACACGGGTACAAATCAGGTACTTAATATCTGTGTCTTGTATAACCTCTTCAATCATGTGTCCAAACACATCTAAAAAGACTAATGCTTTAACCTGTGAATCCTTGAATTGATGCCGCATTTCTCTGGTGGTGTAGAGTGGATTTGTGTTCACCAATACAAGTCCCGCCCGGATAGCACCATAAACAGCAATAGGAAACTGCAACAGATTAGGCATCTGAATAGCGATACGATCGCCAGGTTTAAGGTCAGTATAATGTTGCAGATAACTGGCAAAGCGCTTACTGTAACGGTCAACATCAGCAAAAGTTAATGTATGCCCAATACCTGTAAATGCAGGCTTTATAGCCTGTTTTGAAAATGCACTTTCAATCAGCGACAATACACTAGGAAATGCATCAAGGTTAATTGAGTTTGTAACGCCCGGTGGCCTCTTATCATCCCAAAATTTTTCATCCATAAAACAACCTATTTTTCATTATATTATTACGCCAGAAGCTGTTGCCCCATGCCCCATCGTTTAATGCTTTTGTAAGAACCGATAAGTCATTAGCAGCCCAGAATCATGACGATATGAACAATATATGCAGTCATCACAACGTGTACCCTTTGCTAAAAAAGGAATACACGATCGTTTAAAATAGCCAATAAAAACAACCTTATATCATTATTTTATTAAATCCGCCATTGCTTTGCCGATACTGCTGGTAGTAATACGATTCTGCTGACTTTAAAGGTCTGATACATGAGTGGCTATTATCTTAAGATTCTTTCCGGTAACCATTTGGGGGCTGAAATACCGCTCGAGCCAGGGGAATATTCTCTGGGAAAAGGAGATGAGTGCGACCTAATTCTTACTGATGACAGCCTGATGGATGTTAACTTTACTCTCGAAATAACCGCGGAGGGCACCCTATCAGTTAAAACGACAGCGCAGCAATTATTGTATTTAAATGGTACGCCAGCCGGTCAAACGCTCAAACCTGATCACTTTGAGGTATTTACATCTAACAGTATTCATTTTACTTTTGGCCCAGCCGATACTCCTTGGCCTGATATAGAAATTCCCGATCTACAAAAACCAGAAATACAACAAACAGAAAGCTATGAAAATGATGGCTTTCCAGACCCTGATGCCGATGACAGCCTGACTGAAAAAGCACACGAAAATGCTTTTATTGAGATAGATGATTATGATGATGCCGGTGATGACGAAAAAGAATTAGAAATTAATTCTAAGTGGCTTATCGGTATTCCCGCTGTTTTTTTTCTTTTCATAACCACCTTTGCCGTTATGCTATTTTCAGATGGTGACGAAGCCACACCAAAGACGGTTATCAGCCCGATTAATCAGGCCAAAATCATTAAAAATAACCTCAGCCTGCCTGATATTAAGTTTCGCGAGCTACCTGATGGCACGCTATTGATCAGCGGCTACACTCAGACGCTTGAAAAACGGGAAGCACTTATCAATCAAGTCAAACAAAAACAAATTCGCTTCCGCTCACAAGTCATCGTAATGGACAGAATGAGAGCCAACGCAGAGACTCTGCTAAAAACTAGAGGGTATAGCAACCTTAACGTAGAGCTAGATAATACCCCCGGCTCACTTATTTTAACTGGCTATGTCGTATCTGCTGACCAGTTGGATAAGGTGACTAACCTGCTAAAACAAGAAATTTATGGTTTAAATGATATTGTGAGTCAAGTAGATAACCAAGCCGGTCGAGTCAAAATGCTCAAGGCCATGATTAAAGATCAAGGGCTAGCTTCTAGAGTACATCTGACTGAACGGCCAGGAAAAGTGCTTGCCCAAGGTTTATTATTAGATAGCGTTCAGCGCTACAAGCTACAAGAAGTCGTGAACCGATTTCAATCTCGTTACCATAATAAGCCCGCCGTTATCATTGAGGCTAAAGAATCCCGGATGAGCCAACAAGCAGATATGACCAAGACCTCAATTATTCCCGTTGTAGGCGGTACCGGCTCAAAGCAAGCACTAAGACCCTCTGTTACTGTTCGTGGCGTGAGCATGGGAGCCATACCTTATGTTGTGATGGCCGATGGCGGAAAATATCTATTGGGATCAAAATTAGATAATGGCTATATCATTGAAGATATTAACCTTGACTATCTGCTACTAAGCAGAGGGGCACAAGAAATAAAATACCAACTGGGAGGGAAATCCAACAATGAAAAAGTTGAAAGATGACGATGGTGCGCTCAAATTATCTGAGATTGAAACATCACTGATCAACGATACATCAGGTGAATTTAGAGATAATTTAATGAGCACGCTGTATGACCAAATGGTGTTGCTAAAGAATCGTCAGCATCACGAAATGCCACCAGAGGTATTTGAACGCATTGATTCATTGGTTCTTGCTCTGGCAGCAGCTGGTGATACTGTCGCCAATGTATGGAAAAAACATCATAAACAGGTACTGCAACCCGACATTTAATGCCAGAAGCAGTTAAAAGCATCAGGCAACATAAAGGATTTAAATAACACAATCAGGAGAAAACGCCATGTCCACCGGTTTTGATCAAACGCTTAATAACGAGTTTCAACAGCCTGGCCCTTCGGATGGATTTAATTTTGATGCGATTCAGACCCAGTTTGGGAATCAGGCTAAATTACTGGATGAGAGCCTGAAGGAGCGTATAAACAATATGGATCCAAACAGTACTCAGGACATGGTTAATTTTCAGGTTGAATTCAATAAATATATGATTGTTGAAGGTTTAAGATCCAGTATTATTAAATCAATTAAAGATACCATTCAGAGTATTATTCAAAAAATCTGATGAATACCCGTTAAATTGGCAGGCAATTCTAATACATAACGCAGGAGCGATCCATGAACATACCCGACGATATGATTAAAACATTGGCAGATATCGGCTTTATGGCGAGTAGTTCTGGCCATAGCAAGCATGCCTTTGCTATTTTCAGTGGCATAGAAACAGC
Source organism: Endozoicomonas sp. (ex Botrylloides leachii) (assembly GCA_028728195.1). Taxonomy (GTDB): domain Bacteria; phylum Pseudomonadota; class Gammaproteobacteria; order Pseudomonadales; family Endozoicomonadaceae; genus Endonucleibacter. The sequence continues at coordinate 4,000 of JAQYUY010000100.1, read as the reverse complement.
CAAACCCGATAGCATACTCCCTGATATTGGTTATGCCATGGAATTTATGAATAAAAAGAAATACCAAGAAGCCATTGCCCTACTAAAAAGGCAAGGACTAAAAAAAGACCCTGAAAACACTGCGGTACAAGCATTTATTGGCCTAGCATTAATGCTCAACGGCCATAATAAAGACGCAGAGAAGTGCCTTAATGAGTTAACAGACACAAATGATAGCACGGTAGCTACCATGGCGAATGAATTGCTAGAAAATATTCACACTTCCTAGGTGTTTGTGGTTGGAGTAAGTAATAAGAGAATAATAAAAATCTCTGTTTTATTTTTTATGCGATCTTTTCTAGATAAATAATAATTTAGTTATGCTATGGCATTTTTTGAGAGCCGAAGACTATCTTTTTCTTCGCTTTTAAATATGTTTATTTAACGATGCTTATTTATTACCAGTTTTCAGGGGCTGAAGGCTGCCCTATCTCTCCACTTCCTGCATAGATAGCACTGATATCCACTGATTGCTTTTCCATTGTTAACGATTCCTTCAGTGTGACAATAATGGATACAAGCAACCTGAACTGAAGCCATGAGAATTCCAAGAGAAGTTGTGAATATAGCAGCTCAACTGGTTTGAATCATCACCAAAAATTGACGATGCCTTTTCAGTTATAAAATTTTAAAAACTTCGCAGGGCGTTTTACTTGCTCTACATACTCTCCCAGGAAAAGTGCGATACACGTGAGTGCTGGAAATTTAAAAATACCTGCATTTGGCTCAAAAAAGATTGCTCTTGGCGGCATAAGTTTAACCGCAACCGCATGGCCTAAGACAGCAATAAATACATAAGAGGAGGGACCGTTAATAACTCACCAATATTCCGGTTATCGGTATATTCCGTACCCATATCGTTTAATGAAAAGGCTTTGGCTGTAGCATCAAGACCTGACATTCCCTTACGAAAATTACCGCCTAATAGGTGTGCGTGCTGAGCGTACTTAAACATGGCGCTAGTGTATCTTGTATCAGTCGTAAATATTTGAGATGTTAAATTCGCCTTATAACTTGCCAGCCACATTAATGATAACCCCCCGCAAACTCCAACCATAGCTTCTGAGCGTAACTGGGTGCGGTTTAGGTTAAGTCCTATACTCTGACGATAATACTCAGTTTGTTCCCCTCCCCATGATTCAGCTAAAGCTCTTAGTAACATATAAACCTATACTCCAAGTACATTAAAGATACCGGATCGAATACTTGAAAACTGTCATTAATCCTGCTCGCCAATAAAGTTCTGATTTCCGGACAGGTCATATTTAACAAATATCATTGATTTTCTGTCTGAAACCCTTCGGCTTCACAAAGTAATTATTGTTCCGCGCATAATCATTCATCATCTTACATAATCGTTCTATCGGATGTAAGTTTAGTTATAAGTTGGAAGATAATGTAGCTTTATTCACAGGTTTTTTGGATACACTTACTGCCCACGGCTTCTAGACAATACTTTACGTGGCCGATCAAGGCTAGCAGGTCACCCTTTGTTTAGTGACTTTACCCTCCTTGCACCATATTGAGTCAGCGAAAATACCAAAGTGGAAATTCTCTGTGAGGTTGATGAACAATGTCTTTCGTGGTAACAAGAAAAACCAGCGATGGCTCTTTTATGCATGGGAGCCACGCTTTAAGCGAGTGATCGCTCACGCCCTTGGTAGAAGATCAAGCAAGGCATTAAAGAAACTATTGGAAAAGCTGAAACCCTATAAAATTAGTTACTACTGTACCGATGATTGGAAGCCTTACTGCTTAGATCTGCCTGAGCACAGGCACGTGGCTAGCAAGGTATTTACCCAGCGGATAGAGGGCAACAATCTAAATTTTCGAACTCGGTCGAATTACACGACAAAGTGATTGGTGAGTTCATATTCCGTGCGCACTATCAACTGGTTTGAATCATCACTACATTATTAGTGGATATGCTTCTTCTGGGCAGCGCTTAAAATCCCTCGCAGCATTTGTAGTTCTTTTATTTCTGGTCGAGCACGATTAAATAACCGCTTTAATCGGTTCATAACTAAACCGGGATGCGCCTTAACAATAAACCCAATATCGTTTAGCGCCGTTTCAAGATGCTCGTAAAATTGTTCCATTTGTTGGCACTCTGCCAAGAGCTCCTTTCCTGTTGTTGGCATTAGCGTACCTTGCTGCTTTATACGCACTGTTGCCTGAAATAACTCATAACTCATGATTTGAGCTGCGGCACTAAGATTTAAAACAGGGTATTCAGGGTTTGCAGGAATTGCAACATGAAAGTGGCATTTCAATAGTTCTTCATTGGTCATCCCCATAGTTTCTTGACCAAATATTAGAGCAACTTTACTGCTCTGAGCTTCAATGACCATTTTTTCCGCACAGTCTGATGGTGTCAACATAGGGATAGACATATTTCGGCGGCGGGCACTGGTGCCAACAACTAATGAACAGTTTGCAATAGCTTCATCCAGTGTGGCCACTAAGGTTGCTTTTTCCAGTACATCTAGAGCACCGGCTGCCATGCTATTGGCATCAGGCGAAGGGAAATGCTGTGGGCTAACTAACCAAAGGTCTGTAAGCCCCATGGTTTTCATAGCCCGAGCTGTAGAGCCGATATTGCCGGAGTGAAACGTGTTAATTAAGATGATGCGGATATTGTCAGACATGGGTAAACAAAGCAGTTAGCAAAGTGAAAAGGCTGATTTTATCTTAAGTCACCGGTTTATTCTAATGCTCATCATGTAGTCATTTGATTCACTAACAATAAGCAGCCAAACGCTAGAATAAGGCAAAATCAAGAGCCATAATAGTCTATTGCTAAGAGTTAATGCCGTACTGGTATTTGGCAGGTCGGCAAAATAACGTAGTCAGAAATACTGGTTAATATAAGTTTTTAGTACAACCAATACGCCCCTAGCAAGGCTAATAAAACAACTATATTTTTTAATGGGTGATCATTAAAAAAATAACCTATAAATCAATTAGTTAAATTGATTCTAGTGTATAATAAATAACAGTCAGCCAGTCAAAAAAACGGTTAGTGAAACAATGATCTCTATTTAAATTATTAATGGCGTATGAAATAAAATATGAATATTAATGATCTCGGAGCCGGTGATATCTTGTTTTTTAGCAGTGACTCTAATGCATTGCATCATGAGTTAGATATACATACATCTATTGTTGTTTCAGGTCCGCCTTGCATTTATACGCTTGATTTGAGTATCCGCGGCCTAGTCTATGAAAAGGTTAATAGGTTACCTTTACATAAAACAGCTACAGCCTTTTATTTAACCAATGGCCATTCTAAAGATCCAAATCTTTTTAATTCTGTAGCACAAGCTTGGAGCCGGCATTCACAGGGAATCACTCATTCCAGAGGTTATTTCAGCCGTTCATTTGTTTATAGGTTTATTTTTCGCAGCTCCTCTTATGGCGAAAAAGCTATACGTTATGCGGCCCACCTGCATCAACACTGTCAAACGGCTGTCCCTGAAGACTTGTTTTCTGCTTACATATTATGTGCTTATGTTCCTGTTGCATTGTATCAGACAATCTATGGTGTTGATTGCCATAATATAATGGCTCTTGATGCGGTCAATACAACACCGCATACACTAGTGCAATACCTAACATCTAATCCATGCTGGGAATACGCAACGCTTACTAGCTCACAAGAAAGGTCTCGTACCAAGCTTGGAGTAAGCCTAAGAAATAGTGGCCTAAACCTACGATAAAACGCTAATAGAGTAAATAACCTGCATAATTTTTCATGATAGCTAGTCGACCTGAAAAATCAGGCCTAGGTGAAGAAGTCAGACTAAATAGCCCTCAGTCTGATTTTTAGAACGTATTAAAACTCACAATATCCCGACAAAAAGAAGCCTCAGTTTCTTCAGAACCATCAAAGCGTTTACAGCCACAATGCGCATGACGGTAGTTAGAAAATACGATAGGTATAATTTTTGTTATCAGTGAC
>JAQYUY010000010.1 GCA_028728195.1 Endozoicomonas sp. (ex Botrylloides leachii) | reverse complement strand
ATTTCAGTATCCAAAAAGCAGCCAGTATTCTTGGATTAGGCTCTAACTCAGTCGTTACCGTACCCTGTGATGCTCGCTATTGTATTAACCCTGATACATTACTGTCATTGATAGAAAAAAACATCGCATTAGATAATATTCCGATGGCTGTCATCGCCACAGCCGGTACAACAGACTTTGGCAGTATAGACCCTATATTACCTATTGCTGATATATGCGAACGATACAATATATGGTTACATGTTGATGCTGCCTATGGTGGTGGCCTATTACTATCAAAAAAACATCGCTTATTATTATCAGGTATTGAAAAAGCTGACTCTATCACAGTTGATTTCCATAAATCTTTTTTTCAGCCCGTGAGTTGCAGCACTTTTTTATTGCAGAATAAAACGCACTTCAGCAACATAACTTACCATGCTGACTATCTTAACCCTTTCTCTCAATACGAAGAAGGTACACCTGACTCAATCAATAAAAGCATTCAGACAACCCGACGTTTCGATGCATTAAAACTATGGCTGACACTAAGAACACAAGGTGAAGATAGCATAGGAGAAATGTTTGATCACGTGATCAGTCTTGCCCACGAGGTCTTCTTGCTATTGCTAGCTGATCGTTTAATCGACGTAATACATACACCTCAATTAAGTGCCTTAGTATTTCGATTTAAACCCCTTGGCGCTTATTCACCCATGCAACTTAATCATACTAATCACTACATTCGAAAGGCACTATCACGTTCAGGTGAGGCATTAATTGCCGCTACCAAAGTTAACAATGAGCAGTATCTAAAGTTTACCTTGCTTAACCCAGCAACAACCTTAGACGATATTCAATCTGTGATAAAAGCGATTAAACAACACGGTTTGACCTTTATGCAGCATAAGGGGTGGTAATACGATGTCTATACGACCATACGATGTTATTGGTGTAGGTCTTGGTCCTTTTAATTTAAGCCTTGCCTGCCTAATTGAACCTATTAAATCATTAAATACTATTTTTTTTGATAAAAACCCAGAGTTTAACTGGCACCCAGGCATAATGATTGAAGGCAGTCACCTTCAAACCCCTTTTATGTCAGATCTAGTCACACTCGCTGACCCGACCAGCCCTTATAGTTTCTTGAATTTCCTTAAAAAGCAAGGTCGTTTATATCCTTTTTATATTCGGGAGAACTTTTTTATATTACGCGAGGAATACAACAAGTACTGCCAATGGGCAACAACAAAACTCAATAATATCCAGTTCAATAGTGAAGTGATGGCCATTGATAAAAACCGGCAACATGACATCTATAAAGTAACAGTAAAAGACCCTAATACTAAAAAGTGTACTTACTATTTTGCAAAAAGGTTAGTCATTGGCACTGGTCCCGTTCCTTCGTTACCTTCATGCTGTGACGACTCAGCTCTTATAAAACAACACTCTTCTAGGTACCTAACTAATAAACCTGTCTTACAACAACAATCATCAATTACCGTATTAGGTAGTGGTCAAAGTGCAGCAGAAATATTTTATGACTTATTGCAAGATATTGACCACTACAATTATACCCTTAGTTGGATTACTCGCTCCCCTCGTTATTTTCCGCTGGAGTACACTAAACTCACGCTGGAAATGACATCACCTGAGTATGTTGACTATTTTTATGACCTACCTAAAAACAAACGCCAACAACTTATCAAAGAGCAAAAAAATCTCTATAAGGGTATCAATAGCGAATTAATTAACTTAATTTATGACCTGTTATATACAAAAAGTCTCAATACAGATATTGATGTTAATTTGCACACCAATGCAACTTTACATAATATCAGCCCCTTCTCAAATGAAAAAGGGTTTACCTTAGGCCTAAGAAATAAAGAATCCCAAGAAGCCTATTGTCATACTACTGAGGGACTGATTTTTGCCACAGGCTATCAGTATAAAATACCTCAGTTTTTAAACAATATTTCTAACGATATTCGATGGGATGACCAACAGGGTACTTTTAATGCCCATAGAAATTATACTATCGACCACCAGCAGTCGCGTATTTTTGTGCAAAACGCAGAGTTCAATACCCATGGCTTTGTTACCCCTGACCTAGGTATGGCCTGTTATCGAAATGCCCACATTATCCAAAGTTTACTGGGTAAACCGTATTATCCTATAGAACAGCGTATCGCCTTTCAAACCTTTGGTGCACCAGCACATCAGCGTATTGCCCAAGTTAAATATTAAATAGCTAGGTTAAAACTCAATGCAGGATAAGCTTCATTATTATTTGATTACTATTACACTGTTTGCTGTTATCAGCGACACCATGTTGCAACCTTTTTATCCCATATTCTTCAAAGAAGTTTTTCATATTACCAACCCAAATTATGTTGGTATTTATTTAGCTGCGATGATAATGGTCGTCATGTTGGCATTTCCTTTTTGGGCTCGTTTAGCGAAAGGGATAAGCACATTAACCTTGTTGATTTATACACAACTCATAGCAGGTTTTCTCAGCATTCTCTGCTATTTCAGCACCAGTGCTGAAGCGTTCTGGTTAATTTCCCTCACCATGGTGATGTTTAAGGCAAGTTATCTCTTAGTATATCCATATATGATGAGCTTAGAGGATTCATCGAGACACTCCCATATTGTCGGCATACTGACCGTCATTGTTCACTTTGGAGCTATCGGTGGCGCATCCGCTGGCGGCTTTTTTCTTGGGTTAATCGAGCCGAAAAAAATCTTTTTGCTCATGTCAATGAGTGACTTCCTTCAAATGATTATTTGTTTTTATATTAGAAAGAAACAATCCAGTCAATCGATTGCTGATGCAGAAAAAGCATCAGAAAAAAAAGACCTCCCCCTTCTTGATGAAAATAAAAACATCCCTTCCCGCATATTGATCTACCCGCTCGCCATCGTCATGTTGGTATTTTATTTCAGTGCGCAAATAACACGACCCTTCTTTTCCATATACTGGGAAACTGTATCGGGTCTTAACAGCTCTTTGATTGCTGGTTTTGCCTATGCTATTCCTGCTTGGGCTGCGTTACTAGCTCTATGGCAAAATCGCTACCTTAGTGATAACAATCCATTGTTACGCATAGCTCCATGTCTCTTATTAGGATTATGCGGCTTACTCATTCAAAGCGGCGAACAAACAGCGATGATTATTATAGGACGGTGTCTGTACGGATGGGCACTGTTTCAAGTCACCGTGAAGCTAGATATGGAGCTATACAATCTCAGCACACCTGAGCGCTATGCAACAGATTTCAGTAAAATCTATATGTTCCAAAGCCTAGGCTCCTTATTGGCATCGCTGTGTGCCGGCTTACTCGTTTCAACAATATCTAATCTAGCGGCATCTCTATTAGTCGCTTCTGCTGGATGGGTCATTACATTAGTACTTTTCACCATTTTACATAAGCAAAAAGAAGCATTAGCAACACCCCTTTAGTAGGTGACCAATGTATTCATTAGATAGCAATAACTTTGAACAAACCCTCAAGATACAGGGAGAGACCTTGGGAATTTTTTATTTTAGGCCTATGGATCTAACCAAGGATATCTTGATGATTCATAGCTGGGTTACACAACCCTATGCAAAATTTTGGGGATTACAAAATGAAACTAAAACCACAGTAAAAAGTACATATCAACGTATTATACAGTCATGCGACGTTTATATTGGCTATTCGAAAAAAGGGCCTATCTTACTATTAGAGGTTTATAACCCCGCCAATGAAGCAGTGGGTAAACATTACCCCGTTCGTGCTGATGATGCTGGCATGCACCTCCTAATGGCGCCGCCAAAGCAGCGTAAATCTGGGTATACCTGGCAAATATTTAAGTTCGTAATGGACTTCCTATTTAGCTCCACCAAGATTAATCGTATTGTCGTGGAACCTGATAGTCAGAACTATAAAATACACGCGTTAAATCAACGTGCCGGCTTTCTTGTTGAAAAGCAAATCAGACTGCCCGAAAAGTCAGCCCTACTGTGTTTCTGCACACGCAATGATTACTACCAAAATATTTCTGCTACTCGTTGTAATGCCATCTAACCGTTAGGATAAAGACATGCATAGATCAACCCATAAACAATCTATTAACCACTTAACCCCTGAAGCATGGGCTAAGGCAAACAGTCAAATGATAAATAAAATGCTTAGTCAGTTTGCCCATGAACGCTTATTATTTCCTGAGATCATAGGCCATCATGAAGCTTGGACTGAATATGAGCTAAAAACCGGCAACGCCCTCTGTTATCGATTCAATGCACGCATTCTTATGTTGGATCACTGGTGGATTGACACAAAAACCCTACGAAAATTAAATAATGGACAACAGTACCCTCTGGATGCCATGGCATTTATTACAGAATTTAGCGATATCCTAGGGTTATCTCCAGAGATACTACCGAGCTACCTTGAGGAAATCACTAATACGCTTTACAGCAGTGCTTACAAACTAACACACGCTAAACTAAGTTCAAAGCAGTTAGTATCTAGTCACTACCAAGCCATAGAGGCAGCAATGACTGAAGGCCACCCGTCGTTTGCTGCAAACAATGCTCGTATCGGTTTTACCGCTGAAGACTATCGTCAGTACACACCGGAAACTGGCATGAATTTTCATTTAATATGGGTAGCAGCCAGAAAAGACAAAACAATATTCTCCACGGTTGATAACCTTTCCTATGAGCAACTGATAACAGAAGAATTAAGCGCTGAATCACGTTGCCAATTTACTGAGTTAATCCATAAAAAAGGACTAGACAGTAAAGACTATTTATTCATTCCGGTGCACCCGTGGCAGTGGAATAACAAAATTGTCTATATGTATGCAGCAGATATTGCCGCATCTGATCTAATCTATCTTGGTGAGAGTGAAGATAACTACCAGCCACAACAGTCAATCCGTACTTTTTTTAATAATGATCATCCTCACAAGCGATATGTTAAAACAGCCTTATCAATACGCAATATGGGCTTTGTTCGAGGTCTTTCGCCCTACTACATGGAAGGCACGCCGTCTATTAACCAATGGGTGGCTAGTACAATTGAAAAAGATCCATTTCTAGCCTCAGTAGGGTTCCAGGCATTACAAGAAGTGGCGGCGGTTGGCTTTGCCAACAAGCGCTTTGAGTCGGCTACGCATAGCACAAGTCCTTATCGGAAAATGCTGTCTTCTCTTTGGCGAGAAAGCCCTATAAATAAAATAAAACCAAATCAACAACTAATGACAATGGCCGCATTGCTTCATGTTGATGCTCACGGTGATGCCTTATTGCCAGAACTAATAAAACAATCAGGCCTATCAACAAAAGAATGGTTACAACATTACTTAAATTGCTACTTAACCCCTTTGCTCCATTGCTTTTATGCTTATGACCTCGTTTTTATGCCCCACGGTGAAAACCTAATTTTGGTAATGGAAAACCACCAACCTATAAAAGCTTTTATAAAAGATATAGCTGAAGAAACCGGCATTCTCAATACAACTACTGCCTTACCTGAGCCCGCACAGCGTATTACTGTCAGTGTTCCCGAATCAATAAAGCTATTATCTATACAAACCGATATATTTGTCGGATTTTTTCGCTATATCGCCCATATTTTGCTAGCTCACAGCGGCTTTTCTGAGCACGATTTCTGGTATCAGGTAGCACAATGCATCCATCATTATCAAAATGATCATCCCAGTATGGCTGATAAGTTTTCCCGCTATGATCTTTTTATGCCGACTTTTACACATTCCTGTTTAAACCGGCTACAAATACAAAATAATCAACAAATGATTGACTTAGGTGATCCCACTAAAAATTTGAAGTTTGTCGACACCCTAACCAACCCTCTGGCTCCATTTCGTTAAGGGCACAACCTTTTCTCTATTAATGAAAATACGCGCCCCCCAGTGCTTACAGTTTG
>JAQYUY010000001.1 GCA_028728195.1 Endozoicomonas sp. (ex Botrylloides leachii) | reverse complement strand
ACAAGATCCTCTAAATTCACGAGTTCTGACTGGCTGATCATATGCATTCCTAAGCAAGTTTACTTTGAAAGTATTTTATCAAAAAAACAGCTTCCTTTTAAGTTATGCAACAGCCCCTGAAAGGAAAAACCTTACATTTCGAACACGTATTAAGCGTTTAGTCAGGCGGACGATTTGCTTTTCAAAGTCATTGGCGAGTTTATATCAAGAGAGTTCTAACAACTTTAACATTCAAGCTGGGCGTGAGCCTATGCAGTTTGCGCCTATGCTCTCAATTTAAAGTCACACATCAGGTCTTAACCATCAATCTGGTAAATCAATGAGGGAAAATAAAGGGGCACCAAGGAAAATTAGCTCGACCAATAGCCGAGCTAACTATTTTTTGATTAAAGTGATTATTTAGCAGAGTCATCAGTTGGTAAGATCAGGAACATCCGATTTTTACCATTGGCTGTATCAGTTGGATTAAACGTTTTACCAATAGTGTAATGAATACCGTCGAAAAAAATATAGAAGTTATTTTTTAATTGATCTATCAAGTTATTATTACGTCTAATGTATTCAATAAACTCTTGATCACTTATAGTAGGAAGAGAGAGACGAAAACAAAAACCATTTCCTATATGGCGTGAAGAAATACCTTTCGGAATATCAGTATGACTTTTTTCCGTTGTCCAACCAGAAATATTAGTATCTATGATAGTATAATCCCCTGTTTTGTAAGCAGTATACGTATCTTTTTGCTTATAATTTTTTACATGCTCGAGATAAATTTTTGTATCATTATCTAATGTCACTTCTTGATCTTTATTATCGAGTTCAAAATGAAAGCTTAACTCATTCATTTGAGTTTCTTTATCATCTGAATTGTTATTTAATGATTTTATTGTTATAACCATCTCTTTATTGAGAGTGGTTTTTTCATCTATAGAAATTGAATAGAGAGGCTTATAGCTTGCTTCTTTTTCTTCAATGCAAGATTTCATGCTTTCAGTAAGATTCACTGAATTTAAAAAAAATAGCTCATGAATAGTTGCGTTATCCTTTGATTTATATTTTTCATTTTGAGTGTATTGTTTTATTGATTGGGCATCTGCTTGTAACCAAAAGAAATTTTCTGTAGTGGAACGTAGGCTCCCATCTGGGTATAAAATAGAAACATCATTATTTTCTACATTATATTCTCCCAATAGAATTTGCCCTTGCTCATTAGTTATGACACAGAGTGCTTTTTTATCAGGGTATAATGTATGTGATTCGACAAACTGAAGATGAGAGAATGCGAAAGAGCAAAAAAAAATCAATGGTAAATATAGTAATGCATATCGATTAAACATTATAAACCTTATGAAATTGTGAATTAATGGTTGTGTATAAAATAGGTCAAGACCTAATCATAGGTTAAACGTAGGCAATATATAAAAGGTCGGCAATATTTTTAATGATAAATACCTTGCTATAAGTTGCCTAATGGGTATTAGCACTGTGTAGTGCAATAAGGGTATTATTTTTTTCGCTGTATGGTTTACAGCGAGTAACTGAGCCGCTTACTATTAACCGTGGTTACTTATTGTGTAAGCATGACGCACAAAAAACAAAAATAGCGCCATGAGCGGTCATAACGTTTATCCGTATTGTCAGCACACCGGCAAGCATGCAAAATTGGCATGAGCATATGCGTGTATATTAAGCAAGGCTTGTAATAAAGCGCTTTATACCGCTTACGCTTTAAAACCCTTTTCTTTGCCTGCAAGGGCGAGGGTTATAAAAATAAAAAAGGGAGTAATTATGAATATTCATCCCGTTGCCTATGAGCCAGCATCAGATTTTATTCCAGGCCCTCAAGGTGAACTCGTTCTCAAAGTAATGGCCGACCATAGCTCGCTTAACAGTAAAGGCGATGTATTTGGCGGCTGGGTTGCGTTAAATCTTGATCAGGCCGGCGAGATTGAAGCCCGAAAAGTGGCTAATGTTCAACGGGTTGCTGTAGTCAGTATTGGGGCAATGAGTTTTCTACACCCAGTTAAAATGGGCGATGTTATTGCATTTTATAGTAAGCCTAAGGAGATAGGGCGTACTTCTATAACGGTTGAAGTAGAGGCCTGGGTTGAAGGTGAATCCAGCTCAGTAAAGCTAACAGAAGCAAGTTTGGTTTTTGTTGCTATGGATGATCAGGGCAGAACTCGCCGTATTACACAATGACTCTAATACTGTATTGGCTGCCCCTAGTAGCGATTGGGTCAGCTGCTTTTTAAATCGAAATAACACCTTGTTATTAATTCGATGTAGAAAATAATTCATTTATTACTAATGCCAGATGACGTTAATTAATAGAATAAATTTTATTGTTAAAAAATTAATTACTTTAAAATTAAATGGTTATGCTATCCAACTTATTTTTATTCCATGCTATCTATTTTTCGAATTAATTTTTATTTGACTAATTAATTTATTCTGTAATAATTCTCTTCCCTAAAAAAAGATAAATATGGAATTTTATTTAAATATTACTGTCTACTTTTAAGCAGAAAAAATGAATCTGCTTGGTAGATAAGATTTTAAATTAAGTAATAACTAATAATTAATCTCAATCCATAATCTTTGTGCAAGCATCAGATAAGGGATTTAATTTTTTATAAAACTAGGGTTTTTAATGTATGAAAAATAAAATTAAAATACATCCATTTAAGAGAACTGCAATCAGTGCTGCTATTGCTGTAGCTTTAACTTGTTCTTTTAGCAATGTAATGGCTGACGATTCGGAGTCTGGAACGGAAGGTCAGACTGATCCTGCTCGTGGTTATTTTCAACGAGTTACTTCATGGTTCTTCGGTAATGCGGATGAAGAGATCTTCGGTGGTATGGATGATATGGATGGTATACTTGGAGAAGGATATGATGAGGACTCCGATGATACAGGTTCTAATCAATCGCTTGGAGGGCCGGAGGGTATCTTAGCTGAGGAAGATCGCCTTGCTGAAGCTGAAGAGACCACGCCAAAGGGCGCATTTTTAGAACCCATAACTGAAGATGAAGCTAGAGAGACCTTGGAAAGGGAAGCACTTATAGCCGACACAGCTGAAGAAGAGAACGCAGCTGAAGAAGAGAATGTAACTGAAGAGGAGCTTATACGTGGGTTTAATACAGTATCAGCTTCTTGCGCATCACTAGCTCGTGCAACCATGCAAGGAAGTGCAGACCTCACAAGAAGTATATTTACCCAAACCACCAACCGCGGTTATACCTCGAATCAAGGTGTATCGACAGGCGATACTGTTGAAGCAGGTGGTTTCTGGTTGAATTACCTAAATAGCACGGGCAAGCAAAGCCAAGAGCCCGGCTTAGACGCCTACTCGAATAAGCTTAACGGTGTAGTTGTGGGTGTTGAAAGTGAGCTAACGCCTGATGTTAAAGTAGGTGTGGCCTTCACAACAGCCAAGAGTCATGTCGATGTGAAATCTGAGCTGAAACCTAGCGTTAATAGCGATTTTTACGCCTTGGCTATTTACGGTAATTGCACTGATGGTAACTGGTTTATGAACAGTGCATTTAGCTACGGCTTGGGTGATCATCAATACAAAATTGACGATGACAAAGCAAAGAATAAAACCACAACGTTCGGCTTTACTTTGGGCGGTGGTTACAATTATGCACTGAATAACCAGTGGAGTGTGCAACCTAATACCCAGTTTAACTTGATTAATGTCAAGGGCGATGCTGTGAAGGTTGAAGACTATAAGATCCGTGCAAACGATCTACGGGTGGCTGAATTGGGTGCTGGCATCAGTCTCGTGGGTGAAATTCCTATGGATAAGTCAACGCTGACCACTGAAGTGGGCTTAAAGCACTTCCATAATTTCACCACTAAAAACTTGAGCGGTTCTATTAGCTCTGAGGCTGGCTCTCAGAAGCTGACCGGCATTAGGAACCAGCGTAGCCGTGGTGTTGCTAATGTTGGAGTAGGCTATGCCTTGACCAACAGTATGGCTCTTGGCTTAGGCTATGACTATGACTTTAGCCGCGGCTATAAGTCAAACTCGATGAAAGCTAAGCTAAGCTATCAGTTCTAAGCGTGTTTTGCTTGCCACATATCATGCTGATATGGTGTGTGGAAGTTCCTAAAAACCTCACACAGATCTTGTGTGAGGTTTTTTTATTTATGTGCATTCAATTCCTATAGATAATACCAATCGAATTTTATGCGGATCATCCTAGTGCCAACACAGCGCTGGCTTGATACGATATTTTTATAAGCCAATTCCTCTAGTTGCACCTACCTAGTAGTCATCTATATTATGCTATTTGCCTTTGATTTCTAGCGATCAATGACGGCTATGCGTCGGTGCTTATGGTTTTACTATTGGCTAAGAGAGAAATCAAGAGATAAAAAAAATCAAAAACTAACCCCTGAGTGAGTCAAATGCCTGCAATATCGTTAGATAAAACGAAGATATCTTTTCTGTTGTTAGAAGGTGTTCACCCATCGGCCGTAGAGGTTCTAAAAGCTGCTGGCTACACTAATATTGACTATGTGGACCAGTCTATTTCAAATGATGAACTGAAAGCACGCATTGCACAGGTTCAGTTCGTTGGGGTGCGCTCTCGAACACAGCTAACCGGTGAAATTTTTGATGCAGCAAAAAAACTGATTGCTGTGGGTTGCTTTTGCATTGGTACTAATCAAGTCGATCTCCATGCCGCTACTCGCTGTGGTATTCCCGTATTTAATGCCCCCTATTCAAATACGCGCTCAGTGGCTGAGTTGGTTTTGGCTGAAGCTATTATGTTATTACGCGGTATCCCTGAAAAAAATGCTTTGGCTCACCGAGGTGATTGGAAAAAATCAGCGGCTAGATCCTATGAAATCAGAGGAAAAAAGCTCGGTATTATTGGTTATGGTAACATTGGTAGTCAGCTTAGTATTTTAGCTGAGTCGTTGGGCATGGATGTTTATTTTTATGATGTGGCTACTCGTCTGTCTATGGGTAATGCTACTCAGGTAAATAATTTAAGTCAGTTGCTCAGTTTATCTGATGTTGTCAGCCTTCATGTACCAGAAACTGATGAAACTCAATGTATGATAGGCGCTGAACAGTTAGCTTGCATGAAAAAAGATGCTGTGCTAATTAATGCATCCCGAGGAACCGTTGTCGATCTTGCTGCGCTGGCAGACTATTTAAGTAAAAATAAATTGCTAGGGGCTGCCCTTGATGTCTTCCCAGAAGAGCCACGTGCTAATACAGAAGCATTTATTAGCCCATTACAGCATTTTGATAATGTGATATTAACGCCGCACATTGGTGGCAGCACTCAAGAAGCACAGCAAAATATCGGTAGGGAAGTCGCAGAGAAATTTATTTTATATAGCGATAATGGCAATACTATGTCGGCCGTCAATTTTCCTGAAGTTGTGCTGCCGGCTTACCCTGGGAAGCATCGGCTGTTGCATGTTCATCAAAATATACCAGGGGTTTTAGGAGCAGTTAACCAAGTATTTTCAAAAAATAATATTAATATTAGTGCGCAGTATTTACAAACCAATGAGTCTCTTGGCTATGTTGTTATAGATGTTGATGTAGCTCAAAGTGATATTGCGCTAGAGAAACTGCGGATGATTGACGGCACTATTCGCTGTCGGGTGCTTTATTAACGGTATTATACATCATCTTTCTAACTATGCTATTGTGCTGGCCACATGAACGCCGGTACTGCTGTTACGCATCATTCCATCTTGTTCTGGAGTCCAGCTGCCTATGCTCATTACGGTAATTAGAAGACATGATTAGCCTGCAAGGCGGGCTTCGGTGTTTTTGACTTTCGGCTTATAATGGCGGCGCAGTTTTTTATTTAATTAGGTTATACCATGCGACTGATTCCTGTGAGCACCAATGCCGATGTTGGCAAGTGGGCTGCCCGATATATTGCCGATAAAATTAATAAGGCCAATCCTACGCAAGATAAGCCTTTTGTGCTAGGTTTACCAACGGGAAGTACACCGCTGTCGACGTATAATGAATTGATTGCCTTAAATAAAGCGAAAGAGGTCAGCTTCCAGCACGTCGTGACTTTTAATATGGATGAATATGTTGGTATACCTGCTGACCATCATCAGTCCTATCGCAGTTTTATGTTTAAAAATTTTTTCGAACATATTGATATTCGGATTGATAATATCAATATGCTCGATGGTAATGCACCAGACCTAGTGCTTGAGTGCAATAGATATGAAGAGAAAATGAAAAATGTAGGTGGTGTTGATTTATTTCTGGGAGGTGTTGGTCATGATGGTCATATCGCATTTAATGAGCCAGGTTCCTCATTGTCCTCAAGAACACGTATTAAAACGTTAACCGATAAAACCCGACGAGCAAACTCGCGTTTTTTTGAAAATGTTATTGAACAAGTGCCGAAGCATTCGTTAACCATTGGGGTGGGTACCTTATTAGATGCAAAGGAAGTGATGATTTTAATAACGGGTGCAGATAAAGCGCTTGCGTTAAAGGCTGTGGTAGAAGGGCCTGTGAATCACCTTTGGACTGTTTCAGCGCTGCAAATGCACCCGAAGGCCATCATTGTTTGTGATGAAGATGCAACAATGGAACTACGGGTAAAAACGCTTAAATACTTCTGTGAGCTAGAACAAACCAGTTCTTATCAACTATAAAGACTGAATCTATTGCAATAGCAAAAATAAGTAAAAACCCTGTATTGTATTATTCGCCGGTTACATTAGAATACGTACTCGTTGCTCGGAAAGGGTAGCAAGCAGAGCAGATTATTTTTTTGAGTGTTTAAAAAATAGATGCTTGACAATATAAGCCGTGCAGGTATTATGGACGGCCTTGCTGAAGAGAAGTTAAGTTCTGCTTCAGCCGGTTCAAAAGCGATTGAACCGAGTTCTTTAACAAGATATCAGATAATTCGTGTGGGCGCTTGATTGATAGCCTCAGTCAGCAGGACATAGTTCTGCAAAGATTAATAGCTGATTGATCAAGTGAACCTACTCG